>CAMATE010000261.1 GCA_945861075.1 Akkermansia muciniphila | reverse complement strand
TTGTTGGTGCAGCGTCCCACTCGGTCGCGGAGGGGCGTCGATCCAATCCAGGGCCCATGACGCAATCACGACACTGATGGAACAGGTGCCGATAGCGAGGGCTTGGATGCCGCGATGATCGCGCATGGCTCGTGGGAGGACTGTCAGAGAACGCCGCGAGGTTTGGAAAACACCACGTTGGTGAGACCGCTGGCGAGGGCTTGATTGATGGCCGAGCGGAGCGCAGCCGTCTTCGTCAAGAGAACACTGCCGTCGGTCATTGCCAGATTGCCGGCTCGAACATGCAGTGTCTTGTCCCATGCAGCGTCGATCGAAGCTCCAAGGAAGCGGCTCCATTGAGGATCAAAACCGCCGCCACCCCCGGTGACGTTGGCGTCTCCGGAAATCATGGTCTGGGGTTTGAGTTCCTCGGCTTTCAGACCGACGAAGTAGCTCACATTGGCGAAACCATCGAGATTCACCCAGTTGGTCCCTGGCCTCGGTATTTTTTCGGCCGGACACACCAGAACGCTCGGGTTGGAGAGTTCATTGGAGCAGGCCCGGAAGTGATCGGCCCAGTCCTCAGAACCGGCCGTTCCACCATTGGTCACTCCCAACTGCCATGGGTACCGATCCCGATTGTCGTTGGCCCACAATCTCAAACCCAGACCCACGGTCTTGAGATTGTTGAGGCAGGCGATGTTCTTGGCACGCGCCTTCGCCATGCCCAACGCCGGAAGTAGCATCGAAGCGAGGATTGCGATGATGGCGATCACCACCAGCAATTCGATGAGCGTGAACGCACGCTGTCCTCGGGGATCTTTCATGGTTTCAGCTAGGAGCTTAACCGACACAGTTACGTTTGTAACTAGCAGACATCTCGGGTCTCAGCAAACGGGGGGTGATACGGGCGAATGATGGAAATGTCGGATTCCTTTCGGCAATCACCCAATCCGATGGATCCTGAGGCCCTTGGTATCCAAATGGACGAGGCCACGGCGTCCGCGGAAGGCGATGCGAAGCTGGGTGCTTGTCGACGCGGATTCGACGTGGAATTCGAGGCGGAGCGGCTGTCCCTTCGGTGCTTCAGAATGAAGCCATTCCTTGGAGGCTTGGCCGGCCTTCTGGATGAAAACACCCCCGGGCTCGCCAAAGGGCAGGGGTTCAAAGTGATCGAGTCGGACCCAGGCTTCGAGCCGGTAGCGTCCCGGAGGCAAGGTGCCCGTCCAGGTCCAGCCGGCCAAGGACGCCTCTTGGGCACGGATCCGGAGTTGGGATCCGCCCTCTGGATTTTTCTCCTCCGACAACTCGGCGTTTATCGGAGTGGGATCGGGTCTCCAGCCGGACAAAAGGGTTTCAGAACCCAGTGGGAGGGACATGGGTTCCGCGATTTTTGTTTGGAGATCTAGAACCTCCCATCGTCGCCTCCATTCATCCATCAGCTGGTCGGCGCCAACTCGTATTTCCTGCCATTCGGTCCGACTCAGGTTCGGGCGCAGTCGTTCCATGCGTTGCTCGAGATGAGCTTTCACCGTGGAGGGATCGGGTAATCGACCTCGGAAAGCCCGGATCTGGTCGAACACCTGCCTCGCTCCGTCCGGGCGGGCCATAACCGCTTCTGCCATCGGTCCGGCCATGGCGGGAGGCCACGGAAGTTCGGGGGCCGTGAACAGTCGATCGAGTCCGTGAGGAATCCATTGCAGGCCGCTGCCATCTGGAGGAACCCACAGTCGGTAGTTGTTGTGAGCCAGACTGTATCCATCGGCATGCGCCAGCAGCACTTCCGCCGCGATGAAGCCGATGAGCGATGATTCGTTGATGCAGGTTGCAGTGGAGTTCCAGCGGTTCGTCACTGGCAGGGATGGCGCTGCCAGAAACGGTCGAGGCAATCGGGAGGCGGATTTTTGCCCGTAGGACGTGACTCGCCGGAAGTCGGTTGGACCGTTGGTTTTGGCAACGGGTTCGAAGAGGGCCCCTCCTTTCCCAGCAAAGGACCGCTCGATCCAATCGGGGGTGAATCCTTCGACGAGCACATAAAGGCCGAGATCCCGACCATTGAGCAACACCCGGGCATGGGTGGCTGAGGTTGTTGGAATCCCGAGTGTGTTCAACATCTCACGGCCGAGGATTTCCCGCCACCGGCTGGAGTCCTCCACGCCATTGTTGAGATGCAGTTTGGTGGTCCCCAGAATGCGCTCGGATCCGGAACGTTTCGAGGTGGAGAGCGTGAAGGAAGGGCGGTCGTCGATTGGGCGGAAACTGCCGGTGGCTCCCTTGAGATGAAGGCTCAGTTCCACTAAGGGATGGCCGTCGACCTGAGCTCGGGCTACGACATCGGTTCGAGGGGACTTGCGAAGCGCGGCCAACGGGTTTTCGTCGAGCTGAATTTCAACGCGGTGCAACGGAGTCGCGGTGTCGAAGAGTTCGGATCCTTCGACCTTCGAGGCCGCCAGAAATAAAGAGATGAGGGTGCCGAGCGTGAACAGTTGGCCAACGAGGCTTATGTTCCGATGCGGACTCACGGTGCCGTGTTTTCGGGTTGAACAATCACCAGCGCGTTGGCGATCGGGCGCTCACCGCCATCGCTGGGGTGATTGCGAATTCGACCGTCGGCCCACAAGGTCGCAGACCCGCCTCCATCCAGATTCATGGCCTCGCTGCAGCCGATGGCGGCCAGATGCTTTCCGAGTTCCTCGAGGGTCATTCCGACCGATTCCTTTTGCCGGCCGTCGACCGTGACAAAGAAATAGTGCTCACGGTTCCAGCCAACAGCCGAGCGGGGGTGTCGCTCCTTCATGGACTTGAATTGATAGGCGTCGTCATCCGGGATCTCGATTCGGACCGCACGGTGGTTTCGCACCAACAGGGGCCCGCCGCCAATGCCGCTCACGGCGTCATACATGGGCACGCTCGTGGATAAATCGACCTCCAGAACTTGTTGGGTGTTGACGGTGGGGAGGCGACGGACGAGGGCCAGGCCAGCCGAGAGGACGAAACCATGGGTGGGAATGGGGCTATTGCCTCCATCACGGATTTCTGTGACCCGGAGCTTCATGCGGGCACCGATTGGAAGGCCAGAAGTGGCGCCGGATGCCTCCGGAGCAAGAATCCACTCTCGACCTCCTCGGGTGCGGGTCGAAGGCCCTGCGCTCGGGGTGAAGAGGATCAAGCGATCGGGAGCCGATTCTTCGTTGAACCCCATGGCGGCCTTGGACCCATCCGGCCATGTGACTTGGAATCGCGACTGGACGTCGTCCATTTGAGGCTCTCCGGCGCGATCGATCCAAAGGCAAACTCCCATCGGAGCGCTAACCAACACGCCGTCGATCAATTGGAGGCCCCGGGGATCCCCAGCGTAAGTGCCTTCGCGCTGATAAAAATCGCCATTGATGGCAGCAATGGGTCGCCCCGCCACCTTGGGCAAGCCGCGGAGATGATCCGAAATATTGGCCAAACCAAAAGCCCCATTGCCCGCATGAACCGACCGGAGTTGGGAAGCGGGCTTCGATCGATCCACGCGAACGACATGAATGGAAACCGGTCCTGAAGAGACGACTTGATTGGTGTAGGCCAAGCCGGGTTGCAGCTCCGGCAGCACCGTCTCAATGGGCTTGCCACAACCGGAGAGGAGCCAAGCGACCTGAACGAGTACTGTGCCCGTTGCCAAGCGTCTGGGGATACTGTCTCTGAGCCTCGAGAGGAACGCTGTCTGCTGTTTTCGCTGGGGCTTCAATGGATTGGACTGATAATCGCCGATGTTTTCGCGGTCCGCCTCTTGGTGTTGGTTCTCAGAAGTAAGACTCCTTGTCCTTGAAGAGCAGGTTGAAGGTGGTCATCGATCCGTAGCAGCGGGTGATGTATTGCTGCCAGTCGAATTTCTCGGCCGAGCTGAGGGTCTCGCTGGAGTTCACCTTTTGTTCCAGCACCCGCAGTTGATTGCGCATCAGCACCAACTTGTGGAAGAAGGCCTCCAATTCCACCTCCTTGGGTTGAAGGGAAGGGTCGGCGGGTTGCAACGTCATTTTGCCGGCCTTCCAGCGAGGCGCCAGTTCGTGAACCGTTCCATCTGGACGCTCAATGCCCAACCGGTTGACGGTCCCATCGACGACTTGAGCGATCAGGTTTACCAGCGGCACGGGCAAAGCCGACAAGGTGGCTTGAGCCTCCGCAGGCACGAGGCCGCTGGCTTCCGGATCGACCGGTTTGCGGCCCTCAAGGAAAAGAATTTCGGCGGCGAATTCGTTGATGGCTTTGACCACTCCCTCACCGAGTTGGGGATGGATGACGCGCTGGCCGAGATGTAGTTCCGACAGTTTCATGGAGAGACTTTAGCAGTTTTTTCAGGGAAAGCCGAGAACGAGCTCACAGGGATGGGTGAGGGAAAGCCCGCATCGAATCAAAATCCCGGCAAAATCCCTAGGAGGGGTCATAGAACAGGCGCTTGCCAAGATTCTGGCCCTCCGTAGTGTCCCGGCTTCACTTTGCAATACATGTTCTCCAATTCATACGTCGCCATGCTGGCACTCGGCGGTCCGCCTGCAGGCTCACCTCCTGAGGAACAGAAGAAAGCCATGTTCATGCAAATGGGCATGATGGTGTTCTTCGGTATCATCTTCTATGTCATGCTCATTCGTCCGCAACAGAAGCGGGCCAAGGAGCAGGCCAAGATGCTGAGCGAATTGAAGGCTGGCGACAAAGTGACCACCACTTCCGGCATTGTCGGAATCGTGGTGGGCATCAAAGACAACTCCGTCACACTCCGCTCCGGCGAGTCCAAGCTCGAGATCACCAAGGGCGCCATCGGCGAGGTGGTTCCCGGCACCTCAGCT
>CAMATE010000260.1 GCA_945861075.1 Akkermansia muciniphila | reverse complement strand
CCCGAGGAGCCTGTCCCTCCCGAGGAGCCTGTCCCTCCCGAGGAGCCTGTCCCTCCCGAGAGCCTGTCCCTCCCGAGGAGCCTGTCCCTTGGAAATTCGTGGAAAACTCGATTCCAGCGAGACTTGCGGCACGGTGTTTGCATAGTCCTGAGCATAATGAAGCGCCGCGTTGTTATCAGCCTGCTGACCGGTGTAGGCCTGGGATTACTCCTGCTGGTCCGACATGGAGGAAACCCCGTTGCCCAACCACCCACGGAGGTTACTAGGACAGCGCCAAGCCATGCCGCCCGCCCTGAGCATTCTCCAAACTCACCACTGGCTCAGCGGCAACTGCCACCACCCCTGCCGACTTCCCGACAAGTCCCTGCGTCTCGCGCCCAGAGCTGGTCTACCTCCGTGCCGGAGCCCGCCTTCTCCCATTTCGCCCGCTGGACCCAACGGTATCTGAACCAACCCTCGCCCGAGGCACGCGAGGCCCTGGAAGCTGAAGGCCAAGAGCTGGTCCGCCTGCGCCGCCAGGATATGGCCGAGTTGATCCCCGCTGATCCTAAGCGCGCCTTGGAATTGGCCATCCCTCGCGGACTCCGCGACCAACTGCCTGCGTCCATTACCCCCTTTCTCGAAGAGCCCGTAGACGGTCGGGGCGATTTCGGGGTTTTGGCCGGCATTCCGGCCCCCGAGCACACAGGCCCCTTCGAAGCGGTCTACCGGACGGTGTCGTTGGGTGATCGCGCTTGGCGGGCCTACACCTACGGACCCGCCCTGCTCCGCCCGACGCTGACCGACGTCCCGTTGCATGGCGTTGCCCTCGACGGTCTCTTCGCGCTCGATCCCAACGCCGTCCGGATTCTCGACGCCGATGAGGTCGCCCGTATGGCCACGCCCGCGAAGGACGCCCTGTGCGCCGTGTCCAACCAACCCGTGACCACCTTTGCCGAAGAAGTGCCGGTGGACGCGGGTGGACACACCGCCTGGTTGTGCAGCGCGGCCCACACTGAGAACTACAACGAGCGACTCATCCTCGCCTCGGTAGACAAAGGCAACGGGACGGATGCCGATGGCGTCTTTCGCCAAAAATCGGCTTACACCGAGGGCCTCAAGCGCTTGCTCATCCTCCGCGTGGATTTCAGTGATCTGGCGGGCGCCCCCCTGAGCGATGCCGCCGGCACCAACATGCTCAACGGGATCGCGGCCTTCTACCTGGAACAAAGCTTCGGCAAGACGACCTTCCGACCCCTCGGAGCCGGCAGCGCCATGACTGCCACCTTGCGCATGCCCAAGACGGCCGCCGTGTACGGTGCCTCGGACCCGTCGATCTTGCGAACCGACGCCCGCAATGCCGCCCGCACCGCTGGGCTCAATTTGGCGCTGTTCGACTTCGACCTCATTTGCGTCGGCGCCGTCCCCGGCTTCAACTGGGCCGGACTCGGCTACGTCGGAGCACCCGGTTCCTGGATCCGCGCCTCCTTCGATGCGGCAGGCGGGGTATCCTCCCATGAGCTAGGCCACAATTTCGGACTCAACCACGCCAACGCTTGGGACACCGGTGGTCAGAGCATCCTCGGACCCGGCAGCAACGTGGAATACGGCGACAGCTTCGACACCATGGGCAATGCCACCGCCGGCAAGCGGCACTTCAACACCCGATACAAGAACTACCTCGATTGGCTGCCCACGACCCAGGTGAAGATCGTGACCGCCTCGGGCAACTACCGCCTCTTCGCGCACGACAGCACCAACGCGGCAACCCCGCGGGCCGTGCGCATCGCCCGCAATGCACAAACCAACTACTGGCTGGAGTTCCGCCAGAAGTTCACCGATCGCCCCGCCCTGATGGACGGCGTGGGGTTGCGTTGGGCCCGCTCTGGCAACCAACAATCACTCCTGCTCGACGTCACGCCCGGTTCCGCTGACGGCAAGAACGACTCGGCCCTGCTCATCGGCCGAACCTTTTCCGACCGGGTGGCCGGCATCCACATCACCCCGCTGGCCAAGGGCGGAACCATCCCAGAATCGCTCGACCTACAGGTGAACCTGGGCAAGTTCACCAACAACCAACTCCCGAGTGTCACCCTCACGGCCAATGCCACCGCCGCCTTCGCAGGAGCCCCCATCACCTTCACGGCCAACGCCACCGATCCCGACGGCGACACGCTGGCCTATTCCTGGGACTTCGGAGACAACGCAATCGTCGCCGCCAACACCAACCAAGTGAGCCGCACCTGGTCCGTCGCCCGAGAGTATTGGGTCCGCTGCACGGTCAGCGATATGAAGGGCGGCGAAGGCAGCGCGGCCGTCCTGGTCCGGATCGGAAATCCTTCCACCTATCGCATTGCCGGACGCGTGCTGCAGGGTGGCAAGCCCGTGGCGGGCATCCGGGTTGAGGTTTCCAACACCCAGCAAACCTACACGGTCAGCGACGGCTCCTACACGCTGACCGGACTGGCCCGCGGAACCTACACTGTGAAGGCCATCGCTGAAGGCTACCTCTTTACACCGTCTGGGTTTTCCAACCCGCTGTCGATCACCGGCCATGCGGACGGAATCAATCTCGAAGCCTCTGCACCCGGCGACCTCGCCCAGGTTGCGCTGGTGCCGCTGGGAGCCCAATGGCGCTACTACGACAGCGGCAACCTGGCCGGCACCTCGTGGCGCACAACCGCATTCAATGACAGCGCCTGGAACAACGGAGCCGCTCCACTGGGCTATGGCGACGACAACATCGTCACACCTGTAAAGTTCGGGCCTTCGACGACCACCAAGTACATCACCACGTGGTTCCGGCACAGCTTCCAGGTGGACGACCCCTCACGCTTCTTGTCTGTGATGCTCGGACTGATCCGGGATGACGGTGCGGCCGTGTACCTGAACGGCACCGAAGTGTTCCGAAGCAACTTGCCCACCGGCACCTTGACCGCAGCCACTCGGGCCAGCGCCAGCGTTGGCGGGACCGACGAGACCACCCTCTTCGAGGCCTCGGTGGACCCCAAGTGGTTCCGCTCGGGCACCAACGTCCTCGCCGTGGAAGTGCACCAGTATGCCCCCGACAGCTCCGACATGCGCTTCGCCCTGCAGTTGAGCGGATTGTTGCGCCCCTCCTCGGCCACGGCACCCCTTCTGGAACTGGACGCGGGTTCTGAACAAATCCGACTGAGCTGGCCCGTGACCGCCATCGGTTTCGAGTTGCAGGAAACCAAGTCTCTCGAGACCCCGTGGTTCCCTTCCGACGAGACCATCGGCGCCGAGGCGGGCCGGAACGTGGCCTCGCCCAAACTGACCGAAAATCTCCGCTTCTTCCGCTTGGGCAAACCGTAAGGATTTACACGGGCTTAACAATTTGGCCCTTGGAACTCATCAGCAATTAACAGTCCTCGGTTTTTCTGGACCCGCACAGCAACCACCCACCGGATCCTTCGCATGAAACAACTCAACCTTCTCTGGGCCGCCGCGGGCTTGGCTTCCCTGCCGCTGGCCGCCGATGCCCGGATCGATTCCTGGATCACCCGACACGCCGGACGCTACGCCCGAGTTTACCTCAACGACGCTGCACTCCAATCAGGCTCCTCCGTCACCACCTGGAGCAACGGATCCCAAACGCAGGCCCAGCCTGCTTACGCCGGTGTTCAGGAACTGGCCTCGGACTCCGACTGGGTGTACGTCCGCACCACCGGGCTGGCCTTGCACCCCATGGGTCCGTGGCTCAACGGCGCCTTCCCCAATTTGCCCACCAACCGGAAGACCCTCTACCGAATCCCGCGCAACCCCACCGTGCCCACGACCCAAACCTTGACCGGCCTCGGGGTGATCGGCTGCTTCGTCGACGGCGTGGCCATGTTCGACTCCCGCGACGGCTTCGTCTGGACTGGCGCGGCCGAGGCGGGCATGGGCAACGGCTACTGGAATCGGGAAGCCTATGTCAATGAAGGGGCCACCTTCGACCCAGGCTATGCCCACCAGGAGGGCAGCGGCACCCACCACTACCACGCCAACCCCGTGGCTCTGCGCTACCTGCTGGGCGACCATGTGGATTTTGATGAGACCACCCGGAAATACCGCGAATCCACCGCACCCGTGACCCGGCACTCACCCATCCTCGGCTGGGTGCGGGATGGATTTCCGGTGTACGGACCCTACGCATTCTCTGACGCGACCAACGCCACCAGCGCCCTCCGGCGGATGACTTCCGGATTCCAACTCCGCAACGGCCAACGGGGAACCGACAACCTCGTAACGGGCGGCCGCTCCACCATTCCGGCCTGGGCCCAACGAGCCTATGGCGTCGGGGCCAATCAGAGCGGGCCGGCGGTGTCCACCCAGTACCCGCTGGGGCGGTACATGGAAGACAACGCCTTCCTCGGAGACCTCACCCAGCCGACCACCGGGCAGAAGTTCGTGATGGGCGTCGATTACGACCTCGATGAAAACAACGGCCGCTGGTGCGTGACGCCGGAGTACCCTGAGGGCACCTACGCCTACTTCGTGGCCATGGCCGCCGACGGGACTCCCGTGTACCCCTACAACATCGGCCGATCGTACCACGGCAACCCGACGGGCTCCGCCGTCACCGAGATCAGCGCCGGCGCGACGACTCACTTCTCAGGCGGCACGAATGCGGGCGTGGTCGTCCAAACTTCGATGGCGGCGGCTAGTGAAGTCACCCTGGTCTGGAACGCGCTGGAAGGCGGGACGTATTCCGTGGAGCGGTCTACCGATCTCAAGACCTGGACCAACGCCCAGACCAACATCGCTGCCGTGAAAGACCAGGGCACCTTGCGCACGGCGACGCCGGGCGATGCGGGCTTCTTCCGGGTCCG
>CAMATE010000259.1 GCA_945861075.1 Akkermansia muciniphila | reverse complement strand
TGCGGGGCGGAGCTTGCAGAACGCCCAATCGAAACGGCTATTTCCAGACGCGACGGAGCAGAGCCAAGAAATTGCCGTGGAAAATGGCGGCGATGTCAGCCTTCGAATAACCACGACGCGCCAAGATGGGCCCCAGCTTCTGGATATCGGCAATAGACCCCAGATCGGCAGGCATTTGCTCAGTCCCAAAACCCCCATCAGCGTCCGTCCCAATACCCACATGACGAATGTTCCCGGCCAATTGACAGATGTGGTCAATGTGATTGGCGAGGTGCTCCAGGCTGAGATCGAAATCCGCCGGCTTGGAACGGAGATGCCGCCAGCCATGGACCATCATGATCGCATCCACCGCCACACCGATGACCGCATCGCGCCGGATGAGTTCGCGGATTTGATCGTCGGTGAACTGCCGGTTCCAGTCAGCCAAAGCACGGCAGTTGGAATGACTGGCCCACACGGGTCCGGAAAAACGATCCAGCGCATCCCGGAAGGATTCGTCGCTCAAGTGGGTCACATCGAGGATCAACCCCAGACGCTCCACCTCAGCCAAGAGTTCCCGACCATAGGCACTCAAGGGTCCCTCGTCATCCGTGCCCGCTCCACACAGGCCGGGGCCATAATGAGTCAAACCCACAGCCCGCAGACCGTAGGCGTAGGCCCGTTCCAAATGCGCAGGGGTATGAAGGGAATCAGCGCCTTCGAGGCTCAGGATGTATCCGATGGTCTTGCGGCCAACCGAAGGGCGTTGCCATTCCGCCAGGTGCGACTCCAGACCGGCTTTGTCCGTGATGAAGCGCAATTCGCCCGCGGCCTCCATTTCACGATACCAGGCCAATTGCCCCTGGGTTTGCGCCCACGCTTGTGAGGCACTGCTCCAGCCCGGCATGCGGCTGAATCGATTCACCGAGCGGGCGATCTGCGTGGCCACGCAAAGTCCCATGTTGCCCCGACGCATTTCCGGAAAACACACGATACCGTTGCCCCGATCGGGCTGGTCACGCTGATGCTGCTCCCGGCGACGGATGTACTCGAGCGATCGGGTGAGATCCCGGTTCCACTCCATGGCGTTCATGGAGAGATCCAGATGGCAATCGAACACCAGCGGCTGGGACGACTCGGCGGAGAGTTCGGACATGGCGTCGCTAGCCCTAACGCGGAAGCGGCCCGGAGTCACGCAGAAGACCTGCATAACCTGCGTCAGCTCCCGTGGTAACGGACGCCGCTCAGAATCATTTGCCCATCACTGGAGGCGGAACCGCTGGCAAGGTGAAGCGGAATGCAGCGCCTTTGCCCGGAGCCGTCTCGAGTCGCACCTCACCGCCGTGGGCCTGGATGATGTGCTTGACGATACTCAAGCCAAGACCCGTGCCTCCCTGCTCCCGCGACCGGGCCGTATCCACGCGATAAAACCGTTCGAAAACCCGCTCAGCCGCCTCGGTCGGAATACCCGGACCGTCATCGGCCACGGCCAGCTCGACCAAGTCTCCGCCGGGAACCTCGCGCCCCTCGATGCGCACCCTGCCACCAGGGCGACCGTATTTGATGGCGTTGTCGATGAGGTTCGACAGCACCTGATCGAGGCGATCGGAGTCGGCACGCGCATGCAACCCAGCGGGCACATCGTTGATGAGCTGGACGCCGCGGTCCTCGGCCTTGCGGTGGAAATCGTCGAACACCTCCGTCACATGTCCGCGCAATGGCACCGTGTCGTAATTGATGGCCAACTGACCGGACTCCAATCGGGACAAAGTCAGGAGATCCTCAATCAGGTAGGTCAACCGGTCGCAATGACGATCGATGATGTCGAGGAACTTGGAAGCGATCGCCGGTTGCGACGCCGCACCATCCAACAAGGTCTCCACTGAACCTTTGATGAGCGAGAGCGGGGTGCGCAACTCATGGCTGACATTGGCCACGAATTCACGACGGGTTCGCTCCAACTGGCGGAGGCGCGTCGCATCGTGCAGCACCATCAGCACGCCGTCGGTCCGCCCCTCGGGCCCGATCAAGGCGACGGCATTGACCTGAAGCAACCGGGCTTCCGATCCACCTTCCAACTCCAATTCCTTGCCGTTGACCCGCCCCGCCTTGGCCGCCTCGGCAGCCACCGCCGAAAGATCGTTGCAGCGGAAGGCCTCGAGGAGCGTACGACCCCGAACATCAGCCTCGAGATCAAAAAATCGCCGGCACGCGGTGTTGGTGAACTGCACCCTTCCGGAAGCGTCCAGCAACAGCACTCCTTCGAGCATGTTCTCGAAGAGCGCCTGTTGCCGGGCGTTCTCGGCCGCCTGGGATTCGGCCCTGCTGGAGCGCTCGCGAGCGAGTTGATCACGCAGGGCTGTTGCCTCTTTGGCCACTCGGAGGCATCGCCCCCGCATGAACAAGGTAACGACCAATCCAGAGATTCCAGCACCCAGAACCGACGCCAGTAATGGAGAAATCGACATGCTCGGGACTCAGGCCTCCATGAAGCGGTAGCCGACTCCGCGCACGGTGTCCAAGTACTGGGCCCCGGCTCCCAATTTTTCACGCAGGCGTCGCATGTGGGTATCGACGGTCCGGGTATCGATGAGGTTGTCGTATTCCCAGACATCCCGCAGCAACGCCTCCCGGCTCTGAACACGGCCACGTCGCTGAGCCAACACGATCAAGAGCTTGAACTCGGTGGCCGTCAGATCGACCCGTTGACCCGCAACACTGACCAAATGGCGCGGAATATCGATGAGGAGATCGCCAAACTGCATCGTCTGCGGCTTTTCCTCCTCCGTCTCGCTGCGACGCTTGAGCAAATTGCGGATGCGCAAGATCAACTCGCGCGGACTGAAAGGCTTCGTGACGTAGTCGTCGGCACCCAACTCCAAACCCACCACGCGGTCGATCTCCGCGGCCTTGGCAGTCACCATGATGATGGGAATACCACTGGTGGCCGGATCTCGCCGCAACAGCTTGCACACTTCCAAGCCATCCACCTCAGGCAGCATGAGGTCCAGGAGGATCAGGTCGGGCAACTGTTGACGCGCCTTTTTCAGCGCAGCGTCGCCGTCATCCGCCGTCGTCACCTCGTATCCGGCGTTCTTCAAATTGAAGCCCAGAACCTCCAGCGCATCGGGTTCGTCGTCGACGACGAGTATCTTTGCCATAACTCGCACTGGTTCTAGCATCAATGCCATGGTCGCTCCGTGTCGGTCAGGTTACAAGTCCGTGACTTGACCCGATTTCAGCGACGTCTGTGATCCCATTCGACACTGAGATATTTGTACGGGTGAACCCCTGCAAACCCACTGGCTGGGGGAGGTACTTGACCTACACAGGGTGTTGACCAAGGTGCAACCCATGTGTGGCCGGTACAGTTTAACGCGGGAATCCATGGAGGTGGAAGTCGGGACCCAACGCGTCTCACGCCGCGGAAAACCCCGTTACAATATCGCGCCCACCCAGCGCGCCCCGGTGATCCGCCGGAAGGCCGCCGGTTTGGCGGTGGACGACTTGCGCTGGGGACTCGTTCCCGAGTGGTCCCGCGATGAGGCCATCGGTTTTTCGCTCATCAACGCCCGTTCCGAGACCTTGGCCGACAAACCCGCCTTCCGGACGGCCTTCCGAAGTCGGCGGTGTCTCATTGTGGCCGACGGGTTTTACGAATGGCAGGTCCTCGGCCGGTCCAAGCAACCCTGGAGATTCACACGAACCGACACCGACTTCCTGCTGTTCGCCGGGCTGTGGGAATCCTGGTCATCGCCCCATGAAGCCGCCCCACTGGAATCCTTCACCGTCATCACCACGGTCCCGAACTCCGTGGTCGCGCCCATCCACGACCGGATGCCGGCTTGCCTCGACCGAGAAGCCGCGGCGCTCTGGCTGGAACCGTCGTCCCCAGTGGAACTCCTCCAAACCCTCCTCAGGCCGAGCCCGGAGGCTGGCTGGTCGGCCCAACAGGTAAACCCCATCGTGGGCCAAGCCCGCATTGACGACCCACGATGCATCGAAGCGCTGCCTGAACAACCGAGCCTGTTCTGATTCCGGCCCCAGCCCAAGGAGTCGCAGATCAGGGTTCCAGCTCAGTCGAAGATCGGGAAGAAGGTGTTGAAGGCCTTCTCGCAGAAATGTCCCGGGTCGTTGAAGCGGCGATGACGGTCGAGGGCATCGATGGCCTGCATTTGCCCCGCGCTCAGAGAAAAGTCGAAGACCTGGGCATTATCGCTCAGGTGATTGAAATCCTGGGTTTTCGGAATGACGGCGCATCCGCGCTGGACTCCCCATCGCAGCACCACTTGGGCCGGAGTGCGCCCCAGAGCTGCGGCCATACCGCTCACCACCGGATCCGCCAGCACCGACTCCTCGGGTCGGGCCATCCCCAACGGCAGGTACGACGGTGCCCCAAGCGGCGAGAAGGCCGTGACCGCGATTCCCTCCGACTGGCAGAAGCGCACCTGACGTTCCTGGATGAGGTACGGATGCGCTTCGAACTGATGCACCGCCGGCCGGATGGAAGCCGTGTTCAGCACCTCGCGCAGCATCGAGACGTTCAAGTTGCACACGCCGATCCGCTTCACCAAGCCGGCCCGCTGCAACTCCTCCATCGCGCCCCACGTGTCGGCGTACGGCACCGCGATGGGCTTCAGGGCCGGCTTCTCGGCCGCCGGATCGAAAAACCACTCGGGCGGATAGCGCACATCAAACGGCACATAGGCCAGGGCGATGGGAAAGTGGACCAAGTACAAGTCCAGCACGTCCAAGCGCAAGTCCCGCAGCGACCGCTCGCAGGCGGCACGAACGTGCTTCGGCTCGTGGTAAGTGTTCCACAGCTTGGAGGTGACCCAGAGGTCGTCCCGGCGGCAAAGTCCTTCCTGCACAACCGACGCCAACCCCG
>CAMATE010000258.1 GCA_945861075.1 Akkermansia muciniphila | reverse complement strand
TGCCTCCGTGCAGAATCAGCAACCGACTTCATGATTGAAGATATTTAACGCGTTGCGGTTGAAACCGTCTCCGGTTCCGGGTGTCCTTGGTTTCAGCGTCGCTCCCCCCCTCATGAATTCCTCCGACTATCCTGCCGTTTCCGTCGCCGCGATCGAACAATTGACCGCCCGTCGACAGGCGTTGGTTGAGCAAATCGGCAAAGTCGTCATCGGGCAGCAGGAGATTATCGACAACACCTTGCTGACACTGTTTGCCGGTGGCCATGCGTTGATCACCGGGGTCCCGGGCCTGGCCAAAACATTGCTCATTCGCTCCCTCAGTCAGGCGGTGGACCTCCAGTTCAACCGCATCCAGTTCACCCCCGACCTGATGCCCAGCGACATCACTGGTACGGACGTCCTGGAGGAAGATCCAGAAACCGGCCGACGACGACAGGTGTTCCTGCCGGGACCTGTGTTCGCCAATCTCATCTTGGCCGACGAGATCAACCGGACACCACCCAAGACCCAGGCCGCGATGCTCGAGACCATGCAAGAGCGGCAAGTCACCGTTGGCGGGAAGACCTACCCGCTGCCGAAGCCGTTCCATGTGTTCGCCACCCAGAATCCGATCGAACAAGAGGGCACCTACGTGCTGCCCGAAGCCCAAGCCGATCGATTCATGTTTTGCCTGAACACGACCTATCCCTCCGTGGCCGACGAAGAACGGGTGGTGCGAGAAACGACCGGCACCTCGCAAGCGATCATCACACCCGTCATCACCGGACCTGAACTCATCGAGGCACAGAAACTGGTGCGCAGTGTGCCCGTCAGTGACGAGGTGATCGCCTACGCGGTGCGGCTGGTTTCCCGCACTCGGCCCGAAACATCGGAAGCCCCGGCCTACATTCGCGAGTTTGTGCGTTGGGGAGCCAGTCCGCGTGCCTCTCAGTTCCTCGTGCTGGGGGCCAAGGCCAACGCAGCGACCACCGGCCGCCTCTGCGCGGACGAAGAGGGCATACGGCGTGTGGCCCGACAAGTCCTACGCCACCGCATTAATCCCAACTTCAACGCCCGCGCCCAGAAGGTGGATGTGGAGACCTTGATCGACCGTCTTCTAAAGGACGTTCCCATTCGCTAAGCCGGATCCATTGCCAGACTTGTTCAAGCCATGTCCACACCCCTCCCCATCGACTCGCGCTTGCTAGCGTCGGTGGAAGACCTGCCGCTCTTGGCCAGGACGGTCGTGGAGGGATTCCTCGATGGGCTTCACCGCAGCCCGTTCCTCGGCTACTCGACGGAGTTCGCCAGTTACCGCCAATACGTTCAGGGCGACAATCTCCGCCACCTCGACTGGAAGGTCTGGGCCAGGAGTGACGCGCTCTACGTCAAACAATTTGAGGACGATACCAACTACCGCGGCCAAATCTACCTCGACACCTCGGCCTCCATGGATTTCGGGACCGGGCCAGCCAACAAGTTTACCTTCGGCCGACTGCTGGCGGCGGCACTCGCCCATTTGATGATCTTGCAGCGAGATGCCCCCGGGCTGGTTCTTTTCGGACCGGACAGCCGCCAGGCTCTACCCTGCGCCGCTTCCCGAAACCAGGCTCTGGAACTATTCGCTGCTCTGGCCCGAGCCCAAGCCGGCGGCAAGACGATCCTGGGACCGGACCTCTTTGGCATCGTCCAGACAATGGTTCGCCGCGGACTCTCAGTGGTCATCTCGGATTTTTTCACCAGCGATGATTCGGGCTTTGAACTGCTCCGCCAACTCCATGCCCATCGTCAAGAAACCATCGTCTTCCACCTCCTGTCTCCGGAAGAGCTGGAGCTACCCGAAACCGGGGAATGGATTCTGGAAGACAGCGAGACAGGCGAAGAACGCGTCGTTCATCTCGACGAGGCGCGCGAGGGATATCGTCAACGGCTCGAAGCCTTCTGTGATCGGTTGAAGAGCGCCTGCGACGGATACGAATTCGACTACGTACGCCTCTCGACCGGCAAGCCCCTCGACCAGGCCCTCATGGCCTACCTCGACCGGAGGGGGTACCTGTGAATCACCTCAACGAGCCACAGCCCACTCACTGACCTTCGGCATGCCCTTCCTCTTCACCCATGCCTTCCTGCTGTCTGCCCTCGCAGGCCTCGGGATTCCCGTGCTGCTGCACCTCCTGCTCAAACAGCGCAATCCGCGGATGCGGGTCAGCACGCTGCGCTTCTTCGAGGTGATGGACACCCGCAGCTCCTCCCGACGCAAGCTGCGGAACCTGTTGTTGTTATTGCTCCGGTTGCTGGTCTTCGCGCTGATCGTCCTCGCCTTCGCCCGACCCTACCTCCCGGAGGGCTGGGGTGGAACACCACGACCCAAGCACCAAGATATGATCCTGGTGCTTGATCGGTCCCTCAGCCTGCGGGCCATTGATGCTGGCAAACCCCGCTGGCCGGCCGCATTGGCGGAGGCCCGCCGCATCCTCGCCTCCTTGACCGAGAGCGATCGGGCCGCGCTGATCGGGATCGGGGAGCGCCCGGAAGTGCTTTCTAGTTTTGGACCGCCCTCCCTGATTCTGGATCGACTGAAGGATCTCCAACCCACCTCCAGTCGCGGCGATCTCACCGAGGCGCTTCGGGAGGCCCTGTCGCTCGTAGCGACGCTCAATTCACCCGGCTCCGCCTCCGTCACCGTCATCGGCGACCTCCAGCGGACCGGGGTGGACCGACTCGAGCGCGTTTCTCTGCCGCGGTGGCTGCCGATCCAATTCATCCGAGTCGGTCCTTCAGTCTCACCCAATGTGGCCGTCACCGATCTCAGACTTCCCGCCGAACCCAATGGACCCCTGTCGATCATCGTCGCCAATTACGGAGACCAGCCGGTGCAAAATCACACGGTCCGGTGCGTCCTCGATGGGCAGACTCTTTCCAAAATCACCTTCTCCCGAGGAGCCGGTGTCTCGGACTCTCTCGAATGGACGCTGCCGCGACTCAACGCCGGCTGGCATGAGGCCGAAGTCCAATTGGAAGTATCCGACGCATTGGCCGAGGACAATGTCCGCCGACTGGCATTCCAAGTCCCGGAACGCATCCGCGTCGTCGCCGTGGAAAGCCGCAATCAAGTTCGTTCGTTCGAAGAGCAGACCTTCTTTATTGCCGCCGCCCTCGACCCGTTCTTCGGCAGCACCAATTCGGGCCAAGGAGGGTTCGTGGTGGAAATCCTCCGCCCAGAGGCATTAGCGGCCGCCGTGGCACACAACGGCACACAAGCGCCCCCCGAAGTCGTGCTCCTGCCGGCGATGCGATCCCTGCCAGGTGACGCCATCGCCGCACTCAATACCTGGGTCGATCAGGGTGGTGGACTCTTCTTCTTTGGCGGCGACTCCTTAGAACCCTCCCGCTTCAATGCGGAGTTTGGCGCGCTGTCTCCGGCGCAATGGGGCTCACCGGTTTCGGCCGACGCGGAGGTGCCTTGGCGCATCGGTGCCTTCGACCGAACAAGCCCGGTCTTTCGGCCGTTCACAGAGGCTCGGTCCGGCGGTCCTGCCGTCGCTGAATTCACCCGTCGACACGCGGTGACCACCTCTCCACAGAGCACCGTGCTGGCACGGTTCGACGATGGACACCCCTTCCTCTTAAGTCGTTTTGTGGGCCGGGGCGCTGTGCTCTTGGCCAACACCTCGGCCGACACCGCGTGGACGGATTGGCCCAAACACAAAAGTTTCGTTCCGTGGGTCATGGCGGCTGCCACCTGGCTGGCCGATCGTGGCGATGACCGCCTTCTGCGATCCTCCGATCCGCTCATCACCGGGACCGAGGGCCGTATCCCGTTGAGCAGCGGAAGCACGGGCTTCACCGCGACCTCCACGAGGGCTGCTTCACCCTCAGCAACAGCCCCACCGGCCGTCGCCCGCTTCGGCCTCCAGGTACGACCCCGTTCTTCTAGTCCGCCGCCGGCTCTCGACGTCCGAACCGATGGCACCGCGGTTTTCGAGGTCCCTATTTCCGGATTCTACAGCGTGAGCGATGAATCCGGTCGGGAGCGATGGCGTTTGGCCGCCAATCCACCGCCGATTGAATCGGACCTCGCCGCCTTGGAGCCCTCGGCCGCCGACGGGCGCTTAGCCCGTCGTACCGATGCCGAATCAGATCTGCCTCCCGGTTGGTTCGGTAACGAACCCGGCCGACAGGAATGGTGGCGTATCCTGCTGGCTGCAGCCCTAGCACTGCTGCTCATCGAAACCGTTGTCGCCAACCGCACCCACCCATGAACACACCCGCCGATGAAGCCCGCAGGCAACTGGCCCAGACCGCCGGACGCAAAGACGCCGCGCGACGCACCGGTGCGGTCGCGGCCATGGTGGCCGGACTCCTCCTCGGTTCGCTGACGGTGATGGTTATCGACTACAGGCTGCTCCTGCCGATCGGGTTTAGGGCTCTGGCTTGGTTGGGTCTCCTGCTGGGCCTGGCACTCGGACTGCGCCAGTGGTTGCGCCTGCGCCGGCAATCCACTCCCCTGAAGGAGGCCGCTCTCGATCTGGAGGCGACCCGGCCTGAACTCGGTTGCGACGTGTCCACTGCCGCCGAATACCTGTCGGGTGTCCGGACACCCACGGGGGCCTACGAATCAGAATTGGCGAGCGCCCTGAGTCAACGCGCGGCTCAGGTAGCCCACAGCGAGGAGGTTCCCTACTTGCGACGCCTCGGCCTTCCCGGGCTCCTCTTCGGTGGCAGCGTGCTGGCGGCCCTGGTGGGATTCTTAATCGTGGCGCCTCAGTCCGGTACGGCCCTGCTGCGCACCCTCGCCCCATGGTCGGAGGCCCGCTTCACCCAGTTGGTCGTCGAACCGGCCGGTGGCGAATTCCCGGTGGGCCATCGGCTGACTCTCACCCACCGGCTCTCAGGACGAATCCCCCCGTCG
>CAMATE010000257.1 GCA_945861075.1 Akkermansia muciniphila | reverse complement strand
CTCGTGGGAGGCGAGGATGCCCACGGCCTCGTTCAATCGCTCAAGGCGGACGGTGTCTGACGGCGCGGCGGCGACCCAGGCCCGGACGCCGCCGACGACCGGATCGGTCGGCCGGTCTTTGAGCACCCGGGCGGCGAGTTGACGGTTCCACCGTTCTGGCGAGAGCAACTGGTCGAAGAGCGCAGGCAGTGCAGCCTTCTCCAAGCTAGGCGTCTTGAGCCTCGGCCGGCCGTTGGCGGTGACACGCCAAATGCGTCCGCGCGTCTTGTCACGGTCGGGATGCCGGAAGCTCGTCTGGTAGTGGCCGATGAGTGAATTGAACCAGTCGCAGAGGTACAGGGCGCCGTCGGGACCAAAGCGCACATCGACCACTCGGAAGGCGGTGTTGGTCGATTCGACGAGCGGTGCCAATCGTTCGACCTGGAACGTTGCCCCGCGCGGGGTGAGGCGGAATCGCTCCACGCTGTTGTGCAGATAACCGCCGGCCACGAACTCTCCGCGGTTCTCGGGGAGCCAGTGGCTGTTGTCGGCGATGTCGGCTCCACCGAATTTGCGACCCTGGTTCCACAGCGGCGGATGTGCCTCGAAGTGCTCGGTGCGGATCATGGCCTGCGTGAGGTGGGCGATGCCGTGGCCATTGCCGGCGAAGACAAAGGGTTGGCCGGCGCGGTCAAAGGTGGTGCCGAAGGGATTGTGCGCGCCCATGGCTCCGTCCCAAAAGGCGTCGAGCCGCATGCGGCGGGGCCAGAAACGCCAGATGCCGGCCTGGTGGAGCGTCTCGTTGCCCCAGGGGGTCTCGATGCGGCTGATGGCGTGGAGACCCTGGCTCATCATCAGTTCACCGGCGGGGCCCCAGGTGAAGGAGTTGAGGGTTTGGTGGGTGTCGCCCGTTCCGAACCCGCTGAAGATCACGCGCCGCACGTCGGCCTTGCCGTCGCCGTCGGTGTCCTTGAGGAAGAGCAATTGGTCGGCGGCCCCCACGTAAACGCCACCGTCGCCGAGTTCGAGCCCGAGGGGCATGTGGAGTTGATCGTCGAACACGGTGGACCGATCGGCCCGG
This sequence comes from Akkermansia muciniphila, assembly GCA_945861075.1. Classification (GTDB taxonomy): domain Bacteria; phylum Verrucomicrobiota; class Verrucomicrobiia; order Limisphaerales; family UBA9464; genus SXXZ01. The sequence goes on along the minus strand of CAMATE010000257.1, from coordinate 3,952 downwards.
CCGTCATGGTCGGTGTCTTCGAGGACGACGATGCGATCGCGGGGGGTTTCGCCAGGGCGGATCTGGGGATAGCTGGTGGTGGTGGTGACCCAGAGTCGACCGTCGCCGTCGAAACGGATCTGGGTGGGCTTCACCACGCCGTCCGCCTCGCTGGCGAAGAGGCTGATGGAGTAGCCCTCGGCCGCTTTCAAGGAAGCCAGTTCTTCGGCGGGTGTTTGGGTGGCCAGGAGGGTGCCGGGCAGGCACAGGGCAGCGAATGCCGCGGCCTGGATGAGTGCTCGGTGGGAGACGGGGTTCATGCGGTGAGCAGTCATGGCGGATCAACGGGCGGTCTCGAGTGGGGTGACGCGGGTGAGGCGTGCGGCGAGGGTGTCGGTCTTCTGGTCGGCCGCTTGAAGGAGCGGGACGAATTGTTCCATTTCCGCAGGGAACCAGCGGATCTTGGGGTCGCGGTGGTCGCGGCTGCTGAGTTGCTCGGTGCGGTCGCCCGCCAGAAAGGCCCAATTGGTGGGCCGGCTATAGCCTTTCCAAAAATTGTTGCGTTCGATGACGGCCTGTCGCAGGGCTTCCCACGAGGGTTCAGCGAATCGGCCGGCCGGATCGGTCTGAGGGACAACCAGTCCGTGAAGCCAGGGTTTGAGGGCGCTGGCGGCCACGCGGGCTTGTCCGGATTCGGTGAGTTTGCGTCCGTCGATGGATAGGTTCTTCTGGGATCCTGCGGCTTCGAAGACATCGATGACGGGCAGGTTTTGGCGCCGGGCGATGTCTCGGATGCGTTGGGCGTAGGCTTCGATCGGTGGCGGATCGTTGCGAGTGACCGGAATGGGGGTGACGAGGATGACGCGGGTTCCGAGGGCCTGGCAGTCGAGGACCCATTGATGGAGGCGTTCCGCGAAACGGTCGAGGTGTTGGAGTCCGTCGTAGGCTTCGCCTTGGCCGAAATCGAGCACACAGACGGTGGCCTTGGCGGTGGCCATTTGTTGAAGGGGGCTGGGATAATTGACCTCGCGGAGTTGGCTGAAAACGGTGTCGCCTTCGCGGGCGAGGTTTAGGATTCGCAAGTGGTGCGTGGGATGGGCTGCGATGAGTAGGGTTTCCCAGTGGGCGCTTCGGGCCCGGGCTTCAGCGGAGCCGCCGCCGATGAGGGCGACGATGTCGTTGGAACGCAGGGAGGGGGCGGTGGTTGGGTTTTCCGCGCCGAGGCTCCATCGCGCCCAGAGGGCTCCGTAGGCCAGGATCCACAGGAACGGTTTCATGCGCATTGAGGAGAGATGGCCCAATCAAACAGTCCGGCGCGGGCTTGGGAAGTCTCAACACGGTGGTGCGTCTTGTGGGGTGGCTCCGCGGGATAGGCTGGTGGAGAGCGGGGCTTTGGTTGTGTGCTACTTGGTGTGGCTCCGCGGGACAGGTCCTGCACTCGCAGGGATCGCTCGGGAGGTGGGGTTTTCGCGCTGACGCGCTGGAAGGAATGGTTGCTACGATCCAATGCTCGTTCCGGCCCTGTCCCGCTGCTGCTCGGGTGTCCGGGTGTTGGTGGGGTGTAAGGCAAAGAGGTTTCGCAGACTGAGGAATGGGATGGGTTTGATTGGGGACAGGCTGATTGGGGATGGGAGTCGGGATGGTGTGCTGCTTGGGGGGGCTCCGCGGGACAGGTCCTGCACTCGCAGGGATCGCTCGGGAGGAGGTGCTATCGCGCTGACGCGCTGGAAGGAAAGGTTGCTACGATCCAATGCTCGTTTCGGCCCTGTCCCGCTGCCGCTTGGGTGTCGGGATGTTGGTGGGAAGTGAGGCAAAGAGATTTTGCAGACTGAGGAATGGGATGGGTTTGTTTGGGGACAGGCTGTTTGGGGATTGGGAATCGGGGTGGTGTGCTACTTGGGTGGCTCCGCGGGACAGGTCCTGCACTCGCAGGGATCGCTCGGGAGGAGGGGCTATCGCGCTGACGCGGTGGAAGGAAAGGTTGCTACGATCCAATGCTCGTTTCGGCCCTGTCCCGCTGCTGCGCCAATTTTTCTGGGGCGTTGGGCAAAGAGCTTTTGCTGAAAGGGGATTGGCTGGTATACGGTGCCCCTAGAAACCCTTGCACCATGACCTTCTCCCATTGGCTTCCGTGTGTCGGTGTCTTGTCTTTGATGACTGCGGCCGGAGCCGCTGATTCGACGGTTCAGGTTCCAGATGCGGCGCTGCAAAAAACCGTGGGGGCGGCGTTGAAGGCGAACGGAGAACGCCAGCGGAGCGCTGCGGCGGCATGGAAGGTGTTCCATGGGTTCCAGTTCCAAGATCGGGTAGCGGAGAGCGGGATTACGTTCCGACAGGTGCCGGTGGATGACGGGGCCCGGGATTATAAGGCGGTTCATTATGATCACGGGACGGCCATCGCGGCGGCGGATGTGGATGGGGACGGCCGGCCGGATTTGTTCTTTGTGAATCAACGGGGGGGCAACCAGCTGTGGCGCAATGTGGGGGGTGGGCGCTTCGAAGACATCACGGCCCGGGCCGGGGTGGCGATGGCGGGCAAGGTGAGCGTGGGGGCTTCGTTTGCGGACTTGGACAACGACGGGCGTCCGGACTTGCTGGTGACCACCGTGCGCCAAGGGTTGGCGCTCTTTCGTAATGAGGGCGAGGGCCGATTCCGCGACATCACGGCCGAGGCGGGCGTTTCGGGGGGTAAGCCGGGGCACGGGTCGGGTGCGGTGTTCTTCGATTACGACCGCGATGGGAAGCTGGATCTCTTCGTGTGCAATGTGGGGGTGTACACGCGGAATGAGAAGGGGCGCTCCGGGGAGTACGTCGGTCGGTCCGATGCCTTTCAGGGCTGGCAGTATCCGGAGCGCAGCGAGGTGAGCCCGCTCTTCCACAATCGGGGTGATGGACGTTTTGAGAATGCCTCGGAGGCGAGGGGGTTGGTCCATCGGGGCTGGAGCGGCGATGCGACCTTTTGCGATCTCGATGCCGATGGATTCCCGGAACTGTACGTGCTGAGCATGTCGGGCGAAGACCGCTATTATGTGAACCGTCAGGGGAGCCGCTTCGAGGACCGGACGGCGGCGTTTTTTCGCAAGACGCCGTGGGGTTCGATGGGCGTGAAGTTCTTCGACCACAACCGCGACGGGCTGATGGATTTGATCCTCACCGACATGCACTCCGACATGACGACGGCGCAAATCAATGCGGGTGATACGAATCTCACGGTGGCCTTCGACAAGTCCAAGAGCGATGCGTGGTGCGCGGCGGAGTGGAAGCCGGAGTTGTTCCGTCGGGCCACCAACAGTGTGTTCGGCAATGCGTTCTTCCAGAACCAGGGTTCGGGCCACGCGTTTGCGGAAGTGTCAGCCACGGTGGGGACCGAGACTTACTGGCCCTGGGGCGTGACGGTCGCCGACTTCAATGCCGACGGCGACGAGGACGTGTTCGTGACGGCCGGCATGGGCTATCCATTGCGCTATGTGGCCAATTCGCTGCTGCTGAACGACGGGGGCAAGCGCTTCGTGGATGCGGAGTCGGTGCTGGGTCTGGAGCCGCGCCGGGGAGATCCGATGCTGCGGGAGGCGTTCGTGCTCGATACGGCGCTGCCGGAGGATCGGCGTCATCCGCTAGCCCGGGGTCGCACGGGAAAAGTTCAGGTGATGGGCACGGCGAGTTCGCGCTCGTCGGTGGCTCTCGACGTGGACGGCGATGGGGACCTCGACTTGGTGACCAATGAGTGGAATGACGCGCCGCAGGTGCTCTTGAGCGATCTTTCCCAACGCACGACGTTGCACTTCCTGCAGGTGCGGTTGGTGGGCACGGTGTCCAATCGCGACGGACTGGGCGCGACCGTTCGGCTCCACTGTGGCTCGCGGGTGCAGACGCGCTTCCAGGACGGCAAGTCCGGGTATCTGGCCCAGAGCAGCCTGCCGCTCTACTTCGGGCTGGGATCGGAGACGGCCGTGGATCGCATCGAGGTGGTCTG
>CAMATE010000256.1 GCA_945861075.1 Akkermansia muciniphila | reverse complement strand
TTCAAGAGCTTCTCCCCAGCCACAGTCCGCGAAATGCAATGGTACACCGCCGCATTCCCAGCCTGCCCCTTGATCCGCGCCAACCTCATACCGCCAACCTAAGCAGAAGCTCCAAGCTGTCAATTACTTTGAACCTGTCACTTTATTTTTTTGGAACTTTTGCTTGAGGGGTGGGGTGGGCGAAGGTTTCATCTCCACGTCTTTGAGTGCGTGCTTAGCTCAGTGGTAGAGCACTTCCTTCACACGGAAGGGGTCGCAGGTTCGAACCCTGCAGCGCGCACCATTCTTCCTAACTCCCCTCGGCTATCGCTTCAGTGATCCTTCAGGATCACTCCAAACCGGCAAACGAATCGGCAGCAGCACATGATCCGCTCGGCTATCACAGTTTCCATAGTCCCTGAGTCCAAGGGTGGTCCGTTCGTGTTCCACGGCGGTTTAGAGGCTGGGATCGCAAGCGCCGCAAGCACTGGGTTCGATGGAGTCGAGATTTTCCCGTCCCACGCAGACGATATTGACGGCTACCTGCTCCGCGGTTGGCTCGAGAAATATTCAGTCCAGTTGGCTGCCATGGGAACCGGGGCAGGTTGGTTGACGCGAAAACTTCGCCTAACTGATCCAGATCCTTTGGTCCGGGCTGCCGGGCGGGATTTCATCGGAGCCATCGTGGACTTCGCCGGAGGATTCGGGGCACCAGCCATCATCGGTTCGATGCAAGGACGTCACGGGGATGGGGTTTCCCGAGAGCAGGCGCTGGAATGGTTGAGAGCTGAACTCAATCAATTGGGTCCGCGAGCCCACGCCCACGGTGTACCTCTGCTGTATGAGCCGCTGAACCGCTACGAAACAAATTTGTTCAATACGCTTTCCGAGGCGGCCGCGTTCCTGGAAACCCTCAAGACTCGAAACGTGAAACTCTTGGCTGACCTGTTTCACATGAACATTGAAGAAACCGATTTGGCCGAAGCCATCCGAATCAACGGGAAATGGATCGGTCATGTGCACTTCGCCGATTCGAACCGCCGTGCCATCGGCTTGGGTCATACCCAATTCAGTCCGGTTGCCAAAGCGTTAATCGATGTGGGCTACGACGGCTACGTCTCCGGTGAAATCTTCCCATGGCCAGACGCGGAGACCGCAGCGACTAAAACACTGGAGAGTTTCAGGAAGTTTTTTCCCCGCTAACGATCGGAATTCCCGCAAAACTGCCAGCCCCCCAACTTCCCATGCTGAAGCACCAACTGATCCACCCCGAAATCAACGCGATTCTCGGAAGGGCCGGTCACCACTCCAAGATCCTCATCGCGGATGGAAATTACCCCGCATCCACCAAGAAGGGGCCGAATGCATCTCTGGTATGCCTCAACCTTTCGCCTGGGGTGGTCTCGGTAACCGAAGTCCTTCAGGCAATCCTGTCCGCCGTGCCGGTCGACCATGTCAACGTGATGGGAATCCCATCCGATGACCCCTATGCAGCACTCGGCGAACCACCCGTATGGCAGGAGTTCCGCAAGGTCATCCAAAACACCGGATCCAACCTGACTTTGGAACCCATACTGAAATGGGACTTCTACCAACACGTTGAGTCACCGGATCACGTCCTCACGGTTCAGACCGGAGACCGAGCCCTTTGGGCCAATGTGCTCCTCACTCTGGGCTGCCGAACCGAGTAATCCCGCGCGGTCTTGAATCGGGTCCCGACCGAAACATCGCGGTCGAATCGGAGGGTAGGAACTTCAGCACCTCGAACGAGAGCAAGCACCAGACCGCTCGCGAAAACACGCTACGCATAACTCCGATCCCGATCCCGATCCCGATCTCGTGTTTCGTTCCGCCGTGCGCGAGACCCTGTTTCATCCCAAATCCCCAAGCCAATCCTCACGCTTACGACCCGCGGGTCACGGCTTGCTGGTGATATTCTCCCAATCCATGCCGGATTTCTCTGCGTAGTGGGCCAAGGCTTTCCCGTGGAGGATCAATACCGCTCGAGCCACACTGGAATCATCGGCATGACCCATGATCGGCACATGGTCCGGGATGAGATCGGTTTTCTTGTGCGCGTAGGTGATCGCAAAGACGGCGGCGGCCAACGCACTGTAGGGCAGGTCTTTGTAGACGCCTTCTGCCACGTCTTCGACCAGATCCGCCAAGAACTCGAGCTGGTTGACCAAATGGGGGAAATGCGGCGCGTTGATTTGCGCAAACTCCACCTTCCACATGGGAAGACTCCGCAGAACCTTATCTAAAGTGGCTGGAGTGATCTGAGCGGCTCCATGAGCCACATAGCTGGCAATCTCGGACATGTCGCCAATCTATCCAGAGGAATCGTGCAAGGCAATGGATCGCAGAGGAGTTGTCGCAAACGAGTTTGCCGAAGCCCGCTATACGGCTTTGCCTCCAGGCTACAGCTCGCGCAGAATCCTCAACGAAACTTGAAGGCCCGCATTGATCAAGCGCTGGTGGACCGCGGTCTCTGCGAATCCCGCTCGCAGGCACAACGCTCGATCATGGCCGGACAAGTCCGCATCAACGGGCACCCGGCCCAAAAACCCAGCGATTGGGTCCGTGACGGTGACACCATCGAGTTGCTCAGCGCTGATCGGTATGTTTCACGGGGCGGCCACAAGCTTGAGCACGCATTGCAACACTTCGCCCTGTCCGTGCAGGGTTTCCAGTGCATCGATCTCGGTGCCAGCACCGGAGGTTTCACCGACTGCCTTCTCCAGCACGGTGCGGCCTCCGTGCATGCGGTCGATGTCGGTCACGGTCAATTGTCTTGGAAACTCCGCCAAGACCCCCGGGTGATCGTCTTGGAACGAACCAACGCACGGAGCCTGACCCTCGATCACCTCGGATCCCCTGCTCCGTTGGATGTCGCCGTAGCCGACTGTTCCTTCATCAGCCTGCGACTCATCTTGCCACCCATCCCCGGATTTCTGCGGATCGGCGGCAGCATTGTCGCGCTGATCAAACCCCAATTCGAGGCCGGCAAGGAGGAGGTCGATCGAGGAGCGGGTGTCATCACCGATCCCGAGATCCACGCGCGCGTCATCGCTTCGCTGGAATCCTTTGTCGCCACCGAACTCCCCTCGCTGGCTTGGCGTGGAGTCACCGAATCCCCCTTGCGCGGCCCTGCCGGAAACAAGGAGTTTCTCGCTCATCTGGAACGAATCGCGTGAAAAAGACCGCAGATGCCCTACGCAGGATCGGCCTCGTCGCCAATCCTGAAAAACCCCGCAGCATCGCGGTGATCCGAAAGGCCGTCACCCAACTCAAGCGTTTGGGCCGGGAAATCGTCTGCGACTCCACGACCGCACAATTCGCGCGCCTCGAGAGCGTCCCGACAGCCCCCGACCTCGGCACACTGGCCAACCGTTGTGACCTCCTTCTGGTCTTCGGCGGCGACGGCACCATGCTGCGCGTGGCCCGCGAAACAGCCGGTTCCGGAGTCCCCATCCTCGGCATCAATGCGGGTCACCTCGGCTTCCTGGCCGCCGTCCAGGAGGCGAACCTGGCCGAGGCACTGCGCACGGTGGTCGCCGGAAAATTCCGCATCGAAGACCGTGCGCTGCTCGAGGCCGTCATCCATCGGAATGGTTCATCGTCGATCCAGACCGCGTTGAACGACTTCGTCCTCAGCCGCGGACTGGCCTCTCGCCTCATCGAACTCGAGGTCGCGGTGAATGGCGAACTCCTCACCCGCTACCGCTGCGACGGACTCATCGCCAGTTCACCCACCGGATCCACGGCCTATTCACTGGCGGCCGGTGGCGCCATCGTGAGCCCGGATGCCGATGTGCTCACGCTCACGCCAATCTGCCCACACACACTGTCCATCCGCCCTGTGGTGATGAGCCTCGACTCCGTGGTCCAAGTGACCCTGCTCAGCCGACGCCTCGAGGCCACCCTCGCTGCCGATGGTCAACAGCAAACGCATCTGAACACCGGCGACCGTGTCCTCATCCGCCGCAGCAAACAGTCGGTGAAACTCCTCCGTCCAGAAGGCAGCAGCTTCTTTGCGACCCTCCGCGAGAAGTTTGGCTGGAGCGGCGGCAACCTCTGATTTTTCCGACTGCACGCGCGCCTTGGTCAACGCATGCGAGCCCAAACATCGGATTTGCTACCCGGTGCAGGCGCGCATTCGCAACCGCATCCGTCATTGAAAAGGCCAGCCCCACCTGTGCAGTGGAACCGGCCTTCGAAGCGAGTCTCCTGTCAATCAGCGGTAGCTAATCACCACAGTTTCACCCACCAACCGCACTCCAGAAATCGTGAGCGATGACGGTCCCGAAATCTTGAAGAATTGGGTCTCGGACGGGCGGGCGATGGTAATGGTCTTGGCCGAGGCATCCACCACCGCACCGGCCAGCGCGGCGTAGGTTCCACTGACGCTCGATGAACCCAGCAACTGAACCGCGGCCACCGGTGCCTGAGCACTGGTGTAGGCCTTGATGCCTCCATCGGCATTGATGAGGGTCCGCTTGCCGGAGACAGGATCGACGGTGAACCATTCAACAAAGGCGCCCCCTCCGCGTTCGAACCAAACGAGCCGGAAGCCATAAACACCGGCTTGGGGCACCACCACATCGAAGGTGTCGTTGGCGACCCCGTTGAAGAACGACAGCGCAGGAGTCGATGCGTCCAGGATGACCCCGGCGGCGACCTTGTAGCCGTCATCGGATTGCACTCCGAACCGCACAACGCCGGCGGGAAGGTCCAGATAAGTCACCGCAGCCATCGCCCAATTGTCAGTGCCGCCCTCATCACTCTGACCCGGAATGCCTTCGTCGCCCTCGATGGATCCGGCGAAACCACCGGCGAACCCCTCCTGCGAGTAATTGATCACCGAGGCGATCACGTTGGTCTCATAGGCCCTCGCAATGGTGGATCCGACAGCCAATTGGGCTTCGGCTCGAGCCAAGCTGTTCTCCAGCAAACCCGCATCGACGGGAGCCTGGACCACTTGGACCTTAATGCCTCGCGTGGTCCCCGGAGCCGCCATTCGCGCCGCTGGATCGAGCGTCAAATAGCGGAA
>CAMATE010000255.1 GCA_945861075.1 Akkermansia muciniphila | reverse complement strand
AACGTTTGAAGGGCAACGGTATTCAAACGGTGAGCAGTGAGGCTCTGGCCAAGGCTGCCGGGGTCAAGCCGACGCAGTTGCGCAAGGATCTGACCTATCTGGGACAGTTCGGTACGCGAGGGCTCGGTTACGATGCAATCCAGTTGGCGGAGATGATTACGTCGCACTTGGGGACCAACCGCCTGCAACCGGTGGTCCTTGTTGGTGTGGGTAATTTGGGAAGCGCACTACTTCAATATCGAGGGTTCGAACCCGAGGGATTCGAAATTGTGGCCGCGTTCGACTTGGACCCAGATCGTCCCAGAGAAACCCCTCTCCGGGTGCCTTTGTTCGGTATGGATCGACTGGAGGCAACGTTGTCGGAGCACCATGTTCGAATGGCAATCTTATCGGTACCTGCGGCTGCGGCTCAGGAGGTGACCAATCGCCTGGTGGAGGCGGGTGTACTGGGGATTCTCAATTTCGCCCCAATCGTGCCCGTGGTTCCGGAACATGTGGTGGTGAATCATGTGAATCTCGCCATCGAATTAGAGAATCTAAGCTACTTTTTAAACGACTGAGAACTTCGAAGGCCCGCTGTTCTCAATTCGCATCGTGTCCGCATCGTCATGAATCCCCAAAATCAGGAAACTCCCACGCCCCAGTCCAACAGTTTACCGGATATCCGGAACGAAACTCGGACGACGCTGGCCTCTCAATTCGCGGCATGGAACGAACCCACGTACCGATTGGACCAACTCCTAGATTGGCTTTACGTCAGACGCGCCGGGAGTTGGGACGCCATGACCAACCTTTCCAAATTGCTGCGAGCCCAGCTCGCCTCGACTTGGAGCCTGGGTTCTCTGGGTCTGGTGCGCAAACAGGGCTCGCGAGATAGTACTCAGAAATTCCTGTGGCGTCTGAAGGACGGGGCTCTGATCGAAAGCGTTCTGATACCCGCCAACCCTGCCCTTTACGGCGAGGCCGCTGACCGCCACACACTCTGTGTATCGACTCAAGTGGGCTGCGCCTACGGCTGCCGCTTCTGCGCCAGCGGTCTGGATGGATGGAAGCGAAATCTCGCCCCTTGGGAAATCATCGGGCAGATCATCGGAGTGGAATGCTGGCACGCCCAACAACCCCATACCCCAGAGGAGCCTGCTCACGACAAGGCCACCAGCCACCGACTGGTCAACAATTTGGTGATCATGGGCATGGGGGAACCGATGGCCAATTATGACAATCTAATGGTGGCACTGCGTTCGCTCAACGCTCCGTGGGGCGGTGGGATCGGTGCCCGGAAAATCACCATCTCCACCAGCGGTTTGGCTCCAAAAATCCGCCAACTGGCCGAGGAACCCGAACAGTTCCGCTTGGCAATCTCTCTTCACGGGGCAACCGACGCGGTTCGGAACCAAATCATGCCGATCAACCGGAAGTATCCGCTGGCCGAGCTGACACAGGCCTGTAGCCAATATTTGGAGAAGAAGGGGAAAATGATCACCTTGGAGTATATCCTGATCGATGGGGTCAATGAGGCACTCGCAGAGGTAAAACCATTGGCCGATCTTGCACGACGTTTGCACGCGAAGGTGAACCTGATTCCTTACAACACCGTCGAAGGATTGCCGTGGAAACGCCCGGACGAATCCCGCTGCCAGCGATTCGCTGAGGCCCTCTCGAACATGGGAGTAACTTGCACTCTCCGTCTAGAAAAGGGGCACGATATCGATGCGGCCTGCGGTCAGCTCCGCTTGAAGACCGAACGCGAACTCACCTCTCTCGGCGCAATTCCCGGCTCCGGCATGGACCAAACGGGACTTGAGGCATAGTCTCAACCCCGGTGATCGCGCTTCTCGATTACGATTCCGGAAACATCCGCAGCGTGGAAAAAGCCCTCCGTAAGGCGGGTGCGGAGGTGGTGCGAACGCGCACTCCGGAGGCCTTGGCCGGCGCTCAAGGCATCGTCTTGCCCGGTGTCGGCGCCTTTGATGACTGCATTCAAGCCATGGAACGACAGGGGCTTCTGAATGCGGTGCGCGCATGGATCGCCGCCGATAGACCCTTTCTGGGGATTTGTGTCGGATATCAGGCCCTCTTCGATCGAAGCGAGGAATTTAATTCGCGTGCCGCAGGACTCGGGATTTTTCAAGGCCCGGTCGTTCGATTCGAACCCACCGTGGAGATGCCTCACCTAAAAATCCCACAAATCAGCTGGAACCAAATTCACCTTCGCCAACCCGATTGCCCGCTCTACCGCGGCATCCCCGAGGGCAGCTGGTTCTACTTTGTTCACAGCTTTTACCCCAGCCCCGCCGACCCAAAGATCGTGGCCACCGAAACCACTTACGGTCCCACCTTCGCTTCGTCCGTCTGGCGTGGAAACACCTTCGCCACCCAGTTCCATCCAGAGAAGAGTCAAGAAAACGGACTGCGCTTATTGGCCAATTTTGTGGAACTGGCCGAGGCTCGTTCGGTTGTTGGACGGTAAGGCTATTGCGAATTACCCGTCCGGATGCCCGCGGTCCACGGTTCCAAAAAACTCAGGACCGACTCCACCGAAACCGAAGACATCATACCAACCAACTCGTCGGCAGTGCCGGCGATAGGTCGGCCGTCATAACGATAAAAGTCGAGGTGCCGTCCAGCGATGGAGGGATTGGGAATTAATGTCCAATCGTCTCTTCTCGGATGCACCGGCCGGTTCAAGGTGGGTGTCTCGATCACCCACTGACGGGGTACTCCCATCGCGGCGGCGATGTGCATGAACACGGTGTCCACACTCAGAAACCCCTGGGCATGGCCTACCAAAGCCATCGCTTCCCGCAAACCGGGACACTCGGCCTCCACAAATTCAGCGCCCGCTTGCCGCAACTGCTCGTGCAAGGCCCGCTCTTCCTGAGCGCCAAAAAGGACGACGGGAATCGATGGCCACCGCCGTCGCCATTCCTGAAGCAGTTGGGCGTAGTGACCCACAGGCCATCGACGCAGCGCGAGGTTCTTGGTGCCGCCCGACCCGGTGTGGATGCCCAACCACGGGCGCCCCAGAAGTTTTCGATTCTCCAACCAACCAACAGCCCATCGCTGCTCCTCTTCAGAGAGGAAAACTTCGTACCCAGGGCTCAGCAACCGGGGGGGCAAACCCAACGCTCCCAACAGTCGAGCATTATTCTCCATCACATGCAGCGAATAGTCCTGAGGCAGCGACTGGGTCACCAACAATCGATCCATCCATGACTGGTTTTCATATTCGTGACTGAGCCTCACGCGGGCGCCAATCAGGCGGGCAATCAGCCGATATCCACGGCGTCCCTGAGTGTGGGTGTTGATGGAGAGGTCATAGCGGCGACGGCGCAATTCCAAGCAACGGGCCACCGACGAAACTTTCCCCGCCTTCAGGAAATCATGTCGAATTACCTCCCGTACATGAGGATTGCCCCGAAGGACTTCCACAGCTCCACCCCACAAAACCAGCACATCCAGAGCGGCTGACGGGTACTGGAGACGCAATTCGTGCAGCATCGGGGTCGCCATGAGCGTGTCGCCAATGCCGGAAAGAGACAGGACGAGAATGCGATTCACCGTCCCGGCACGGTACGGAGCCTCACCCACCACCACAAGGCAGGGAAGCGCTTGAGGATGGCCTACCGAGTGGTTCCAATATTTCGAAAAACCAATGGAAAAGATTTTGTCACTCTAAATAACTTGCGGCGCCCTCGGTTCAGAAGGATCTTGAAGCTCCGCAGGCGGCAACACAGTCCTCGATGTTGCCAAAAATTTTCCCCGGTAAAATCCCCGTTCGGAACTGCGTTGGCGTCTTCAAAGGCGCTACCGAGGCAAGCCCATCCGATCCAAACCCATTTTCAAATGCCCCGCGCACCTAAAGACCCGTCCGCGCCCAAGAAGGCCCGGACGCCCCGCAAGAAAGCTGAAGCCCCACCAGAATTGCTCGAAGAAAAACCGGTGTCCACCGACGTCCCAAAGGTCACTAAGCCCACTAAGGTAACGGCGATCGCCGAAGACACCTCTCTCACTGTTCGGCCGCCGGCTCCAGAACCGGCCGGTTCCCGAGAGGCCGATGATGAACCCTTGGTAGCAAAGGCCTCTCCGCTGCCGCCTCGGGCCCGGATGGCTGCGCCCAACGATGATACTCCCGCACCCGCCGCCCCGGAGAAACCGAAGGTGGTTGTGGAGCCCAAGAATCTCAACCTGCACGAATTGCAGCCGATGCCCATCGGTTCTCTGGCCGATGTGGCCAAGCACTTCGGTATCGAGAATTACGGCACGCTCAAACGGCAGGAAATCATTTTCCAGATCGTCCAGCGCAACCTGGCTGCCGGCGGCATCATCAACACTCGTGGTGTCTTAGAGGTGATGCCGGAGGGCTTCGGTTTCCTGCGTTCCCCAGCCTTCAACTACCTGCCCTGCCCGGAAGACATCTATGTCTCCCCCTCGCAAATCCGGCGCTTCGATCTCGCCACTGGCGATGATGTCGAAGGGCAGGTTCGCCCACCGAAGGATAAAGAGAAGTTCTACGCCCTGCTCAAGGTTGAGCGCGTGGCCGGAATCGATCCGGACAAGGCCAAGGAAAAGACCCATTTCGACAACCTTACCCCGCTGTTCCCGAACCGACGTTTCCTGCTCGAGACCGCACAGGATGAGTACAGCACTCGAGTAGTAGACATCGTCTGCCCAGTCGGCAAGGGCACCCGCGGACTCATCGTCGCCCCGCCCCGCACCGGCAAAACGGTGCTCATGCAAAAGCTGGCCAATGCCATCCTGAAGAACAATCAGGACAGCCACCTCATCATTCTGCTGATCGATGAGCGACCGGAAGAGGTCACCGACATGGAGCGTTCCTGTCGAGGGGCCGAGGTCGTGAGTTCCACGTTCGACGAACCGCCCGAGCGGCATGTGCAAGTGGCCGAAATGGTCATCGAAAAGGCCCGACGAATGGTCGAACACAAGAAGGACGTGGTCATCCTCTTGGACTCCATCACCCGATTGGCCCGCGCCTACAACACCGTGCAACCGCACTCAGGCAAGATCCTCTCCGGCGGCGTGGACGC
>CAMATE010000254.1 GCA_945861075.1 Akkermansia muciniphila | reverse complement strand
CTCATCCTCGCCGGCGATTACGATGCGGCGCTGGAGATTTGCAAACAGCAGGTCGAGGCCGGAGCGCAAATCATCGATATCAACATGGACGAGGGAATGCTCGACGGCGCTGCGGCCATGTCGAAATTCCTGAATTTGATCGCCGCCGAACCCGATATCGCCCGAGTCCCGATCATGGTCGATTCGTCGAAGTGGTCGGTCTTGGAGACCGGCCTGCGGTGCCTTCAAGGCAAGGGCATCGTGAACTCCATTTCGCTGAAGGAGGGTGAGCAACGGTTTTTGGAGCAGGCCAGGCTCATTCGCAGCTACGGTGCGGCCGTGGTGGTCATGGCCTTCGACGAGCAGGGGCAGGCCGATTCCTTCGGACGCCGCATCGAAATTTGCCAACGCAGCTACGATCTGCTCACCCAGAAGGCGGAGTTCCCGCCGCAGGACATCATCTTTGATCCGAACATTCTGACGGTCGCGACCGGCATCGAGGTTCACAACAACTACGCGGTGGATTTCATCGAAGCCACCCGATGGATCAAAACCCATTTGCCGCTGGCCAAGGTGAGCGGCGGCGTTTCCAACATCAGCTTCAGCTTCCGCGGCAACAACCATGTGCGCGAAGCGATGCACAGCGCCTTCTTGTTCCACGCCATCCGGGCTGGCCTCGACATGGGCATCGTCAATGCCGGCATGCTGGAGGTCTACGAAGAGATCACCCCCGAATTGCGGGACCTCGTGGAGGATGTGCTCCTCAATCGACGCCCAGATGCCACGGAGCGTCTGGTGACTTACGGCGAGGCCTTGCGGCGTAAATCGGGTCCTGGTGGCGTTGCCGAGGCCAAGGCCGATGAGGCGTGGCGCTCGGAACCGGTTGAGAAGCGCTTGGCACATGCCTTGGTCAAGGGCATCGACGCCTTTGTGGATCTCGACACCGAGGAAGCACGTCAGAAATTGGGACGCCCCCTGTCGGTGATCGAGGGGCCGCTGATGGATGGCATGAACCACGTCGGCGACTTGTTCGGTGCCGGGAAAATGTTCCTCCCGCAGGTGGTCAAGTCGGCCCGGGTCATGAAGAAGGCCGTGGCGTACCTGACCCCGTTCATGGAAGCCGAGAAAGCGGCCGCCGTGGCTGCGGGCGGACAGGTGCGAACCCAAGGCAAGGTCCTCATGGCCACCGTCAAGGGCGATGTCCACGACATCGGCAAGAACATCGTGGGCGTCGTTTTGGGCTGCAACAACTACGAGGTCATCGACATAGGCGTCATGGTGTCGTGTGACAAAATCCTCAAGGCAGCCCAAGAGCATCAGGTCGATGTCATTGGCCTCAGTGGCCTCATCACCCCGTCCCTCGACGAGATGGCTCACGTGGCCCGCGAAATGGAGCGCCTGGGCATGCGACAACCCCTGCTCATTGGCGGAGCCACCACGAGCAAGGCGCACACCGCCGTGAAACTCGCGCCCGGTTATTCGCAGCCGGTCATTCATGTCTTGGACGCCAGCCGCGCGGTGCCGGTGGTCAGCAACCTCATCAACCCGGACCTCAAGACCGCCTATGTGGCTCAAATCCGCGACGAGTATCAACGCCTCCGCAGCAGTCACGAGGCAGCCAACACTCCCCTGCTCTCCCTGGAACAGGCCCGGTCCAAAGGATCCCGGTTGGATTTCACGAATCTACCGCGGCCTGAGTTTACCGGTATTCGAGTGCTAGAAGATGTCCCGTTGGAAACCTTGCGGCCCTTCATTGATTGGTCCCCGTTCTTCCACACTTGGGAACTGCGTGGACGCTATCCGGCGATTCTTAACCACGAAAAATATGGCGAAGAGGCCCGCAAATTGTTCGCCGATGCGCAGGCCTTATTGGATGACCTCATTGCCCGCAAGCGCATCCGGGCTTGTGGCGTTTACGGCCTCTTCCCGGCCAACCGGGATGGCGATTCGGTGCAAGTCTTTACAGACGGTTCCC
This sequence comes from Akkermansia muciniphila, assembly GCA_945861075.1. Taxonomy (GTDB): domain Bacteria; phylum Verrucomicrobiota; class Verrucomicrobiia; order Limisphaerales; family UBA9464; genus SXXZ01. Next base: position 3,113 of record CAMATE010000254.1, on the reverse strand, counting down.
GTTCCAACGTCAGCACCACCTTCCACATGTTGCGGCAGCAAATCGTCAAAGAAGACGGGACGCCGCAGTGGTCGTTGGCCGACTTTGTCGCCCCGAAAGGCTGCGAAGATCATGTCGGAGCTTTCGCCGTTACTACAGGCATCGGTCTCGATGAAGTGGTCGCCGCCTACAAAGCCGCACACGACGACTACAACGCCATCATGGCCGAGGCGCTCGCCGACCGCTTGGCCGAAGCATTCGCCGAATACCTCCACAAGAAAGTTCGCTTGGAATGGGGTTATGGTGCCCAGGAACAACTCACTGCCGAAGACCTTATCGCCGAACGCTACGTGGGCATCCGGCCGGCCGGCGGGTATCCCGCAAGCCCGGATCACACCGAGAAGCGCACCTTGTGGTCACTCCTGGATGTCGAAGCTCGCACGGGCATCCGTTTGACCGAGAGTTGTGCCATGTGGCCTGGCAGCAGTGTCAGCGGTCTCTACTTTGCCCACCCTCAATCCAAGTACTTTGCCGTCGGCAAACTCGGACGCGATCAGGTGTCCGATCTGGCCGCCCGGAAAGGGCTTCCAACGGCCGAAATGGAACGCTGGCTCGGACCTTGGCTGGGATATGAACCCACCCGTGAAGGCTGATCCCACGTTTCCCGGGTTGCGCCTGCAAACATAGCTGCCAAGTTTCCCAACCGATTTGTTTATGTCGAAGCCTACGATTACAGCCTATCTCAAACCCTGGTGCGGATGGAGTGCCGGTGTCCGCGCCGTCTTCAAGAAGTACGACCTCGCCTTCGAAGAGAGGGACATCATCAACCGTCCGGAATTCTTCGATGAAATGGTCCAGAAAACCGGCCAGACGAAGCAACCGACGGTCGAGATCAACGGCAAGGTGCTCGCCGACGTGTCTGGTGAAGAGGTTGAAGCTTGGTTGCTCCAGAACGGCGTTGTGAATCAGAACAACCGGACTCCGGAGGTTCCCATCAACCAACCGTGCGCCCACGAAATGCCCGGTGCATCGGCACAAGCCGCTCCGCAGCCGGCTCCGCTGGCCTTCAAGCGTTGAGGTGTTTCCAACCTCGATCTTCCTACATCGACCTTTCAACTACCATGCCGCGCGCACACCCCCGTTTCCCAACCGTGAACGGGGTGTGCCTTCGGCGGCAAATCTGCCTTCGGCGGCAAATTGCAACGCTGTCTACAGCGGTCTGGTTTGCCCTTTTTGCAGCGCTGCTGAGTGTGACCCCGGTTCAAGCGGAGCCGACCTTCGATGAAACCATCGACTTCATCCGCCGCACCGTCGAAGAGCACGGGCAATTCCGGAACATTGCCGGGGGCGGCCGCATCCGAGTGAAATTGGCCCAGGTGCTCGGCCGGCGCTTGCGCTTCAGGACCATCGCCTCCGACGGCATTCCCGGCAGCCTCGACCGGAGCGAGTCCACCGAATTCTCCCTCGCCGATCTGGATCCCGACGCCACTCATGTCCGCCTGTGGTTTGCCGGCGAGCGACAGGCCTTCGCTGTCTGGATGACCGATGCGGGACGCATCAATGGGGTCCGACGTTGGCAAGATGCCAACGAAGAAATGCCGGCCCGATCGGTGTCTTCAGGCTGGATTGCCGTCGATGACGAAACACAAGCCCAAGCGCTGGCCAAGGCACTCAACCACGCCATCCGACTGGCAGGCGGCGCCTCTCGCACCAGCACCGCTGATCAGTTTTTCGGAGCATCACCCTCCCGCCGCAGTTACCCCGCCACCCCGGTGACCGGATCCGTGTTTCACGTCGTTTCACTCGATGATGCCGTGGCGCTCATGCGGGCCCGCCTTGAGCGCGAGCCGGGTTCCTTTTCCAACGTCAACCCGACGGCTCCCGAGGCCGCTGGTCTGCCACAAATCCCGCTCCAAGGGTCCCCACTGCAGGTGACATTGCCCGGGGACGGTCGGGATTTCGAAACCAATGTCATCGACATTGTGCGCTTCACCTGGCCCGCGGATTCCAGCAGCCAATCGCTCACCGCGCTCTTGAGCGAATCCGAGTCCTACGTTGCAGCGGGTGTTTCTCCCCGCGACCCCAGCATTTTGCGCTGCCAGTTGCTGCAACTGCCGCTGACCGCTGGCCAACTGCCTCCGTTGGGAACCCAGATCGGCGTGAACACACCGGTCCGTCTGTGGATGTCCATCGGTGAACCCTGGCCAGCCGGAGCCGATGGTTTCTTCTGGCTCGCTCGCAAGCAGAACGGATCACGAAACTGGCCTGTGCGTTTGGCGACTACCAAGAAGATCAAGGAATTCGGACCCGACGCCGTCAAGACCGCCGCCGCAGGACTGGGCCTCAAACCTTCTGAAGCCCTCACCCGGGTCCTCGAAGAAAACGCCAAGGCCGAGAAAGCCGCCCGCAAAGCCGATAAATAGGCCACCGGCCGGTCACGACCGATGGGTGCATTTACTCGGTGGATTCAGCGGGCGGGTTCGAAGGGCGGGTTTGACGAGTTCAATCGTTGCGATCAGTGGCTACAAACCGTTTAGAATTTAGCGAATCAGTGTGTTCAGAAGATCCAGTCTAAGTCAAAAACCCAAGAGGTCGCCCCCCGAAAGGCCCGGTCAGGCACCAAAGACCCGCCGAACAAACTCCCGACTGCGACGGTGATTTTCCACCCCTGTGCGGGTGATTTTGGTCCCTCCTTCGAGAGCCAGTTCCACAGAAAAACGTCGCGACAAATTCTGCGACCGGGCGAAAGCGGCGATTTCCGTATAATCGATATCCCCCGTATCGAGATCCTCCCACCAGACCTTCCCGCGGCTTTGTCGGAGGTGCCAAGAAACCACCCGATCACCGTATTGACGCAGCGCATCCATCGGCACGATCCCGCCCCGGTACATCCAGTGCGTGTCGATGCAGAAATCCACCTCACCCACACGAGTCTTCTCGAAATTGTGGTGATACTCCCGCCCCTGACGACCGAGTTCTGGCGTGTGGTGGTGCACTCCCAATCGCAGCTTCAGCTCCTTCAATTCCAAACCCAACCGTCCCAAAGCTCGAGCCTGTTGAGACAACTCAGCATCCGTCTTCTCGCGCCCGATGGGATCCACATTGCACACGATCACCTCGAACCCGGATTGAGA
>CAMATE010000253.1 GCA_945861075.1 Akkermansia muciniphila | reverse complement strand
CGGGTGTAGAAGTGACGGAGTTCACCGGTGGTGTTGACCAGCAGGCATTCCAGATCGCCCGATTTGTGGCGTGTGTTCGGCCGCATGTCTTTGCGGGAGATGAATCGCACGCCCAAAGCCTGCAGTTCTGCTCCGACAGCGGCACCGCGTTCATGATGCCTTGGCACGAGCACGAGGAAGAGCCTGGGGAACCGGGACTTCAAGCGGAGGTACATTGAGGCCAGGATTCGCTCTTCTCCGTCATGGGTGCTGCCGGCCACTAGAACGACGGTATCAGGAATGACTCCCAATTGACCCAGTAGGCTGGTGACATCCAGCGTGTGGGTGTCATCGAGTTTGGCGGCGTCGAACTTGAGGCTGCCCACCACGTGGATGGCTTCTTTGCGGCAACCGAGTTGAAGCAAGCGCTCCGCATCGGCGTCGTTCTGCGCACCCACCCCTTCAAATCCCGCGAAGAGATCCCGGAAGAGGAACCCAAACCGGCGGTAGCCCCGGAAGGAGCGCTCCGAGAGGCGAGCATTGACCAAGAAATACGGGACCCCACGGCGTTGGAGACTCCACAGAAAATTGGGCCAGATCTCGGCCTCCACTAGAATGACCACTTCGGGGTTGATGAGGCCGATGGCGCGTTGGATGTGTTTCCGGCGATCGATGGGGTAGTAGACCTTGGTAATATGCGCTGGAAGGTGGTCGCGCAGGAGGCCCATGCCCGTAGAAGTTGTCGTGGAGACAACGATCTTGTGCAAGGGCAGCAGCGGTTCCATGGCCCGGATCAACTGCGTGCACACGTTCACCTCGCCGACGCTCACCGCATGGAACCAGATTACCTGACGGTTCGTCAGGGCCTGCTTGAGCTTGGCGTCATACAGGCCGAAGCGCTCGCCGAACCCGGCCTGCCAGGACCCGCGACGGTACATCTTAAGGAAATACCACGGAGCCGACAGGGCGAACCCGATGTTGAAGAGAATGTTGTAGAGAAGTCGCATGAACAGCGTTGTCGCGGAAAACGGAACGGAACGGAGGTCACTGTCCCAACGTTCCGGCGGAGCCAAAGGTTACGGATTTTTTTGACGAGGCCGAACCTGGCGAGGTGTGGGCGAAGGGGGCTCGGCGGCGGTCTTTCCCGTGCCGATCCGTTGCACAAAGGCCCCGATCCACTCGCTGGCCCGCTGTTCTTGGGCTTTGGCTACTTCAAGAACTTCTTGGGCAGAGACGACTTGAGTTTTTCCGCCTAAACCGGCCGCCGCGTTGGTGATGCAACTGCATCCGGCCACCCGCAACCCGCATTGGCGGGCCGCGATGACTTCCGGCACGGTGCTCATTCCCACAGCATCGGCGCCCCAGCTGCGGAAGGCCCGGATCTCGGCCGGTGTTTCAAAACTGGGACCGGAAACGGCCAGATAGACACCCTCGCGGACCGGCAGACGGATCGACCGCGCCGCTGCTTTTAAATGCGTTTGCAGTTCCGGATCGTAGGTCCGTGTCATGTCGACGAAACGGGTTTCGCCCTCGGCGACCGCTCCCCGGAGAGGATTCATGCCCAGGAAATTAATGTGGTCGTTCAGGATCATGAAATCACCGACGCGGAACTTGGGGTGAATGCCGCCCGCAGCATTGGTCACCAGCAGCGTCTCGACACCCATGGCCGCAAGGACTCGAGTGGGAAAGACCACTTCGTTGGGTTCAAACCCTTCATAGTAGTGAGCCCGTCCACTGAGCACGGCCACGGGCACCGAATGCCAGGTTCCGATCCGCAGGCGTCCCTCATGCCCTGGGGCGCTTCCAACGGGGAAGCCGGGCAGGTCTCGATAGGAGAATTCTCGGTCCACCGAAACGGACTGGGCGATGGGGCCAAAGCCACTGCCGAGAATGATGGCCAACCGGGGCCTCAGAGAGGTCCGGCGGAGGATCAACGAGGCAGTGGACGAGGGAGAGGGTAGTGATTGGGTGCGACGAGGCATGGAGCGGGAGCGGATGACGGAACTCAGCCGGGGATTACAGCCGCGCGTTGGGCATGAGAAGCCAATGCGGCTTCGAAGAGTTCGTGGCTTCGGACTGCTTCGTCCGGGGTGACACAACCAAAGCGGTTGCCGAGGGCCCCTGCGTGTTCAGCCGCGAAGGCAGCCCACATCTGCAGAAAACAGTCCGGGAAGCCGGGCTCGAAGATGCCCCCGGTGATCGTGGGGAACGGCGTCTGGAATCCGAGGTCCGTGCGGCTCCACCACTGCTCTTTCGAGCGGTCGAACTTCCAGAGCGTCTTTGGTTCAGCGGTGGAGTAACGCATGCCGCCGTCGGTGCCGAGGATCTCGATGGACCAGGTGTTGGTGGCTCCTGGCGCCAACCGCTTCATCTCGAAGCGCATAGGGGTTTCGATGCCGTTTATAGTGGCCTCGGTGTGGAGCATGGCGTTGTCCCAAGTGTCGCAGGGGGCCATACCTCCTTTGCCGTCGGGGCGCTCGTGATAAATCTTTTGCAACTGGGCATAGACTCGGTTCGGGAACCATCCGAGGCGGAAGGGAACATGGACGACGTGCATTCCTAGGTCGCCCATCACGCCGATGGCCCCGCAGGTGCGGACCTGACGCTTCCAATTCACTGGCTTGGTCGGATCGAGGTCGCTCGCATGCCAGAAGCAGGAGCGCACTTCCAGGGGTTTGCCCATGGCGCCAGATTGAGCCCACTCGACAACTCTTTGAACTCCCGGCAGGAACGGGAACTCGGAGCTGCAGCGCACGAACCGACCGGACTTGGCGGCCGCATCGCGGATGCGTCGGGCGGCTGCCAGATCGATGCCGAAGGGTTTCTCGGCCAACAAATCCTTTCCGGCGGCCAATACGTCGAGGTAGATGGCTTCGTGAAGGTTGTGGGGCACGGCCACGTACACGACATCCACCTCGGGTGAGGCGAGGAGTTGGCGGTGGTCCGGGGTGAGCAGTTTGACTGTTGGGATTTGGCGGAACCAGTCGAGTAGGGTGGGTTGAAGGTCACAGACCGCGACCAACTCTACTTGCACGGGGAAGTTGTTGAGGACGAACCAGCGGGCAAACGCGCTGGCGGCCTCGCGGCCCATGAGGCCGCCGCCGATAATGCCGACACGGAGGGTGGGTTTCATGAAATGGATCGGGAGGGACGCTTCTGGGGGGGGCTCTGAGCCACCTCTCCGCTCGGCGGGAGGGTCGTGTTCGGGCTTTGTTGCCCGAGCAGCTGATCTCGGAGGTCCGCGAACCCGCTGAACGCCGCGAGGTTTCGATTCAATAGGCTGAGCAACTGATCGTGAGTGAGTCCTTCAGCGGAAAGAATCTCGGGGATGGGTTTCCCTGACGAGACCTCTTGATGAACTCTGCGGAGGGTCCGGATGGTCAGGGCCGAATCGTTGCGTCCTAACGCGGCGGAGCGGGACGCTGCCGAAAGGTGGGACGCGCCCGCAGCGAAACCGATAGACGGATGATCGGGGGTGGTCGGTCGATCGACCGTGGCCTTCACCTGGTTCCAGGCCTCGACCAGTGCTTCTGAGCGGCCTCGCATCCCGATGGAACGCCGGAAGCTATTCTCGACGAATCGTAGGTGCACCAAGTCTTGGGCGGCCGCATTGACATCTCGACCGGTGCGCGCCGGAGCGGCGTTACGGATTACCTCGAGTTCGCTGGCGAAAATCTCCGGGTTTATCCAAAAGCTGAGGGCCGTCAACGGGCGGAACTGCAGTGGGACGATCCGCAACAACAGATGACGCTCAAAGGCAGCCAGACTGCAACCATGATGGTGGCAGTAGGCATCCCTGAAATTGGCGTGAACCGATGGGGCAATGGCCATGGATGAGTTCGACTCGTAGAGGCTTGGCAAGAATCCGACTTCTAGCCGTGAGGTGTCAACGGTGTGACAGATTCTTTGCAGTCAGCGCGTGAGTGCAGCTTTAGGTACGAACTCGGTAAAGGGTTTCTCCGGCTTTGGGAACATACAGAATGCCCTCGGACTCCCGCCCCTCGAATTGGGCTGGATCAATGGTGCGCCAGTCCCGGTAGCCCAGGTTGATTTCGCGGCACACCGATTCTGGTATTCCAGTGGCCAGCGTCACCCGGGCTCGACGTGTTTCAACTCCGTTTTCGTAGGTGCCCTGTCCGAAGACATGGGTGCTGTGGGCCAGGGTTCCCCACGGGAAATCCTTGAAGTGATCCCATTGTTTTAGGAAGTAGTCGCGGCAGTGGTAGCCGACCTGCCGAATCAGCGCTCCATGGACCACACTGACCTCATGGAGGTGGGGCGCATAGATGATGAGTTCGCCACCCGGAGCCAGGACCGGCTCTAGTTTGTACATGCACTTGGCCCCGACCCACAGCTCATCATACATGGCCGGCGCACAGCTGAGAATGGTGTGGAATTGGCGATCCTTCCATTCGATGTGCGTTTGGGCCGACAAGTCGGCAGCCTGATCCCAGGCAGCTTCGGGGGTTCCAGTAAACATCCCGGCCAATTCTCCGTGGCCTCCGGGTTTTACGACCAAGGCCAGACACAACTTGGGAATGGGCACCATGGCACCGGCGCGATCTACCACTCGGCGTACCGGGGTCCATTTCTGACCAATAACTCCTACTGTGGTGATCACGGCGCCGAGCCAGTGAAAGAAGTTGAGAATTTCAGGGCCACCGACTCCGGGGAATAGGTACTTGTTGCCGCCGCTGAACCCGACGACCTCGTGCGGAAATACCGGTCCAATAATAACGATTTGATCGTAGCCCAAGACACGCCGGTTAATCGACACGGGCACATCCATCGCGAAGAGCCCGTTGGACAGGGTTCGTATCTCATCGGCGGGGATGACTCCCAAGGTTTCCAGGGCGGCCGGGTTGTCCCATTCGTGGTTGAAGAATCCGACGGATCCATATCGGGAAGCACGTTCCTCCATGGTGATCTCCAGTCGGTCGCAAATGGCCTCCTCAGACATTGCTGGGTGCGTGCCCAATGCGATGAGAATATCCAAGGCGGCCACCGATTCAGACCACTCGGCGTGCAAAGCCTTGAAGACAGCTCCGATCGGTGCGGTGCGCGTGCCATCGGGAATGATGAGCAGCACACGTTTTCCGTG
>CAMATE010000252.1 GCA_945861075.1 Akkermansia muciniphila | reverse complement strand
GTGGCACGGGTCGAGAAGCACTACATCGACTGCGGCGGGGTGCTTCGGGCCGATGCGTTTTGCCGCCTGCAAACCTGGGTGGCCGACGATGTGGATCACCGTCTGAACGCCGGAAAACTCCTGGCCATTTTTGACAAGGCGGGCCCGGTGGGATTGCGCGACGACTTGGAGGTCGATGTCGAACACGAGGTGGGCTTTGTCACGCAAATGCCGCTCGAGTCGGTGACGGAACAGGGCGGGGAACTCGTCCTGCGTCTGGGGCTTCGACACACCGATTGCCTGGCCCAAGACCGTTGCCAGGTCGCCGCACCGGCCCCTCAAGCCATTGGTTTTCGAATACTTCCCAAAGCACGATGAATGCACCCATGAATCCCGATCCTCAAACCCCGTTGATCCTCGTGCTGTGCACGGGGAATTCCTGCCGCAGTCACATGGCCGAGGGCATTTTGCGCGCCGCCTCGGGTGGGGTGTTCCGCGTGGCCAGTGCCGGTAGCAAACCCGCCGGGTATGTCCACCCACTGTCCATTCGGGCGCTGGCTGAAATTGGCATCGACATCGCCAGCCATACCTCGAAGCACATGAACCTCTTTCTCGAGCAGCCGGTCGAGACGGTGATCACGGTGTGCGGCAATGCGGATCAAGTGTGCCCGGTGTATCCGGGTCAGGTAAACCGCTACCATTGGCCCTTCGACGATCCGGCTCACGCTCCGGGCACTGAAGACGAGCAACTGGAGGTATTTCGACGAGTGCGTGACGAGGTCCGCCGCGTTTTCGAGGCCTATGCCCGGGGCCGTATCGATCAGGCCCGGAACCGGAAAGGCTGAACGTAGGTCCAGCTTGGGTTCGGTATTTGTTCGGTGAGCGTTCGGTGAGCGTTTTGATCAATCCGGTGACCCTTTGGCAAAAGGGTTCGATTCACCCCTTTCCAAGGGTTGAGTTCGCGTCCCGGTATGCTTTTCTTGGAAAGGCCCAATGAACCCGAACCCGCTGATCCAATGGTCTCTGAGAGAAATCTCTGCCGCCTTGCAGTCCGGGGAGCTGACGCCGACCCAGTTGACCGAAACGGCCCTCGATTCGGCACGGCAGGGGGCGACCTCACGCGCCTTCTTGATGATCGACGAGGCCGGGGCGAAGGCCCAAGCCGCAGCTCTGGAGGCCTCCGGTCCCTGTGGTCCGCTCTGGGGGTTGCCGCTCTCGGCGAAGGATCTCTTCGATGTTCGCGGTCTGCCCACGACGTGCGGGTCGCCTTTTTATGCCGGTACCCGGCCGGTGCCCCAGACGGATTGTCCTTACGTCGCCGATTGGCGCGCGCTGGGGACCGTGTTGGTGGGCAAGACGAACTTGAACGAGTTCGCCTACGGCATCACCGGCGAGAACCGCTGGTTCGGGGATGTCACGCAGCCGGGGCATCCGGACCGTTTGACCGGGGGATCCAGTTCTGGAGCGGCGGCCAGTGTGCTTATGGGTGCGGCCGCAATCGGTTTGGGTACTGACACGGGCGGATCCCTGCGGGCGCCGGCGGCGCTGTGTGGGTTGGTGTCGTATCGGGCGACCTTGGGCAGCGAGAACGCTTCCGGGAGTTTTCCGCTGGCCCACGCGTTCGACACGCTCGGCTGGCTGCAGCGCAGCTTGGGCGATTTGCCCTGGGTGGCTCGAAACCTCCGGCCCAGCATCGCCTCGCCGGCCTTGTCGCGGGCGCCTCGGGTGGGCGTGGTTCGCGGCGATTGGCTGGCTCCGGCCGAGCCCGAGGTATTGGCCGGACTGGAGAGTTTCGTGGAAGCGTTGAAGGCCGGCGGTGCCGCGGTGGAATCGGTGGAAGGCATCGGGTGGGACCGTGCGGTGGACTGCTTCGTGCCCATCCAGGCCCATGAGGCCCATGCCACCCATGCGCCGTATTTGCCGCACCATGCGGGCGCTTACGATCCGGCGATCTTGCCCCGGTTGGAATTGGGGCGGGGGATCTCCGCCGCGCGGCATTCGGAATTGCTCGGCGAACGCGATGCATTCCGTCGCGGGTTCGATCCGCTCTTCGCGCGATTCGATGTTCTCATCGCTCCAGCCAGTGCGATGCGTGTTCTGAAGGCCGGCGTTGATCATGCTGCCACCCGACCCCGCATGATCCGGCTCACGGCGCCTGCCAGCTTGGGCGGATTGCCTGTGGTGACGGTCCCGTGGATCGAGCGCGGTGAACCCGGTCTGGGATTCCAATGCATGGGAGCGTCCGGTTCGGATGGCATGCTGTGGTCGTTCGCTGAATGGTTGGCCGAGCTGAAGCTGTTGCAAATCCCCTGAACGGATGGGCCTCGGTCACCCGTCTGTTCGGGGCGGGCGTCGATCCGGATGGGGATCCTGTGATTTTGATTCCGTGATCCGTCACCGGAAATCCGCGGAGTTTTGCGTTTTTCATTTTCGGTTTCTGGGCACACTCCGGCCGTCTTTATGAGCAAAGCGTCCGCCCACAAGATCTCGAAGAAGTTCGCCGCCTACCCCCGGCTCAACCCGTTCGCCATCGGCAAGAGCATCTCTGCCGCCGACCTTATCGATCATTCGATGCTGGCCTACAACGGCGGCCGGTTGCGCGAGGCGGCCCAGTTGCTCGCCAAGAAGATGCTGCCCGATGACGGGTTCATCGGCCTGTCGTTGACCGGTGCCCTCACTCCGGCTGGCTTGGGCAAGAGCTGCCTCATCCCGCTGATGAAGGGCGGCTATGTGGACTGGATCATCTCGACGGGTGCCAACTTGTACCACGACCTGCACTTCGGTTTGGACATGCACTTGCACAGCGGCACGCCGTTCCTCGATGACGTGGAATTGCACGATGAGGGCGTCATCCGCATCTACGATGTGCTCTTCGACTACAACGTGCTGCTCGACACCGACGCGTTCGTGCGTGAGGTCATCCAGGGGCCGGAGTTCCAGAAGGTGATGGGCACCGACGAGTTCCACTACTTGCTGGGCAAGTATGTGCACGCCCGCCAGAAGAAGCTGGGCATCCGGGACAGTTCCATCCTGGCCACGGCCTACGAGTGCGGCATCCCCATCTTCACCAGCAGCCCGGGCGACAGTTCCATCGGTATGAATGTGGCGGCGATGTCCTTGCGCGGATCGCAGTTGCTGCCCGATGTGAATCGCGATGTGAATCAAACGGCGGGCATCGTGTATCACGCCAAGAGCACGGGCCACACGAGCAGTGTGTTCATTTTGGGCGGCGGCAGTCCGAAGAACTTCATGCTGCAAACCGAGCCGCAAATCCAGGAGGTCATGGGCATCCAGGAGAAGGGGCACGACTACTTCCTGCAGTGCACCGACGCGCGTCCGGACACGGGCGGTCTCAGCGGCGCTACGCCGGCCGAGGCGGTCAGCTGGGGCAAGGTGGATCCGGACAAGCTTCCCGACTCGGTGGTGTGCTACACCGACAGCACCATCGCGCTGCCGCTGCTGACGGCGTACGTCACGGCGCGAGTCAAGCCCCGCAAGCTCAAGCGCCTCTACGACCACCGCGACGCGATCCTCGGCAAAGTGCGCGAGAAGTACCTGAAGATCGGCACCGTCGACAAAGTACTCACCAGCCGCAAAGTCGCCAAACGTTCCAGCTCCATCGGCCTCAAAAAAGCCAAATAGGGCTCCGCGGAACCGTTCCTGCGCTCGCAGGAAGGCTCGGGGAAGGGAGAGCTTTCGCGCTTTGCGCGAGGGATGGGTTTGATCGCCTTCAATGCTCGCTCTGGAACGATTCCGCTGCCGCTTCGTGCGGGGTCGGTCCCTCACATTTACACAAAAGGGGACACTCCTTACTATATTGCCCTCCCTGCGTGGGCTCCGCGGAATCGGTCCTGCGCTCACAGGAAGGCTCGGGGAAGGAGGGGCTTTCGCGCTTTGCGCGAGGGATGGGTTTGATCGCCTTCAATGCTCGCTCTGGAACGATTCCGCTCCGCTGCGGTTTTGAGTGGGCTCCGCGTTGCTCCGCTGCGGTTTTTGGGGGCTCCGCGGAATCGGTCCTGCGCTCGCAGGAAGGCTCGGGGAAGGGAAGTGCTTTCGCGCTTTGCGCGAGGGATGGGTTTGATCGCCTTCAATGCTCGCTCCGGCCCGGTTCCGCTCCGCTGCGGGGTGGTCGAGTCGACGGGGGGCGGTGGTTTTGGGGACGACTTTGGAAAGTCGGGTGGATTGTGGATGTCCGATATGGGATGAAAAGGACGCCCAATACAGGTGTCATCGTTGCATCCCATGAGCTTGGTTCTGAATCCAGAAACCCCACCCTCCGCGGCGCCGCGTTTGGATCCCCGCCGCCATGACCTGGATGCGCTCCGGGCCGCGGCGATGTTGCTGGGGATTGTTTACCATGCGGCGTTGGCCTACGCGGCCGGCTCTTGGTGGATGATCCAGGATCCGAGCCAGAGCTCTCTCGTGTACCTCTTTCAGGCGGGGGTTCATGGGTTCCGGATGCCGCTGTTCTTTGTGGTGAGCGGGTTCTTCACGGCGTTGCTGTGGCGACGGCGGGGTTTGGCGGCGCTGTGGAAGAATCGCCTGCTGCGCATTCTGGTGCCGTGTCTGTTGGGTCTGGTGACGCTGGTGCCGGCGATGGGGTGGTCTTCGGGCAACGCGGCCGCGGCTGGGGCCCGATTCCGTCAGGCTCAAGAGGTTCAGAAGGCGGTTTCTCCGGAGGCTTCGGTTTGGAGCGCGCTGGCCTCGGGGGATGCCGCGGTACTGGGTCGGGTTCTGGCCAAGAAGCCGGATTTGAACGCACAGCAACCGGAGTCGGGCATCGTTCCGTTGTCGATGGTGGCTCTTCAGGGTAGGGCTGATTTGGCTCGGCAACTCATCGAGGCGGGCGCGTCGGTGAACGCGACGAACCGGGACGGCAACACGCCGCTCCATGCAGCGGTTTTTCTGGGGCGTACCGGAGTGGTGGACCTTCTGATTTCAAATGGGGTGAATGTCCATGTCCGCAATGCTCAGGGAGAATCTGCCCTTCAACCGGCGCGTGCCGATTGGCCCACGACCGAATTCATCGCGGGCCTGTTCTCCATGAAGCTGGACCGCGCCGCCGTTGAAGCCGGCCGCGCTGAGGCGGTCCGGCGGTTGACGGCCTTGGGCGTCACC
>CAMATE010000251.1 GCA_945861075.1 Akkermansia muciniphila | reverse complement strand
CTGTGGAGCAGGGATGGTTTGGTCCCCGAAAAGAGGGAAAATGGATTTTGGGACGACATGCCTACAGTGCCTTCCCATCGGGTCACGTATCCATTGCCGCGGGTATCGGTTTCATGGCCTTCGTCTGGGGCCGTCGAGCTGGACGGATTGGAGTGGTTTATGCCCTGGCCGTTGCCTGGTCCCGGTTTCACTTGGGAGCCCATCGAGCTTCGGATGTTTGGGCAGGATTGATGGTGGGCTCCTTGGCTGCCGCCATCTTGCTGCCTCGGCTTGAGGATTGGGTGCATCGAGGAGTCACTCCAGAGTGGTGGCCTCGAAGGTTGATGTTTCAGGGTTTGATTGCATCAAAATGAGGGGGATGTGGCTCTGGGTTGACTTGAGCCAGACCTCTCACTTATCTGGCATCTTCGGATGCTCCCGGCGCCGCTGTTGGATTTCTGCGGCTTTTCCTAAAGTTTTTTAATCTTTGGACGATAAGCAGCCGAGGCCTTTTTTAGGTGCCGGTAGAAGGGCTCAGTACTCCATTCGCTCAATCCATGCAGATCCAGACCGTTCAAACTCGAATCATTGTCCAAACCGCTACCGCTGTAGCGGTTCCTTTGGTGGCTTTGACCGCACGCTGGGCGCTGGGTGAGGGGGTGGGCAAGTATTCGAGCCTGTGGATCGCTTTGGTGGGTTCCGTCTTGGTCGCCGGATTGGGGTGGCTGACTCGGGGGGCGTTGATCGAGTATGATAAGACTCCAACTGATGATCTCAGTGAGACCTATCTCGTGGCCTTGGATAAAGCCACGAAGTCCTTGGCGGTTGCCGAGGGGAAGTCAAAAGACCTCGAAGCCCAGAACCAGCGCCTTCAGGACCGGTCGCTATCGCTTGAGATGAGGGTTCGGGAACTGGAGACGCCTGCTGTCCCAGAAGAGCTTCCGAAGCCTGCCGGAATCATTGACGGTTTGAGGACGGTCATTGATGTCGCCGGTGAGAGAGCCACAACCACTCTCACCGGTGGATCCCAATTGGAAGTCGGTTTGGCCTTGTCCAAGGAAGAGGTAGAAGGCGTTCAGTCGATGCTGGACTCCATTGGACGAAAACTGGCGCGACCGCAGGTTGAGGAATTCATCGAGGCCACCGCTGGAGACAATTTGCCCCGGATTCTTCTGGTTGAGGATGATCTCACCAGTCGCCGCCTCATCAGAGCCCTCCTGCCGAAGGACCTGAAAGCTGTCGTCCTCGAGGCTGAAGATGGGCAGTTTGCGCTCCAGATGATGGAGAGGCCCCCATATCCAGACATCATCATTTGCGACGTCTTGATGCCCAACATGGATGGCCTGGAATTCCTGACACGTCTGCGAGATTTACCCCGGTTTTCCAACACTCCGGTCGTGATGATCTCGGCCAATGCCTTCAAGGAGAATGTGGCCAAGGCGGCTTCCCTCAAGGTTAATCGGTTCTTGCGAAAACCCTTGGAACGGAAGGATTTGGGCGATGCCATCGAAGCGGCTCTGAAGGAAGCGACCACCAAGGATTCCTCCCTCTTCAAAGCCCAGCAGCGCCTGTGTCTGGACGACAAGGCTTACTTCGAATTGTCGGCAGGCTTCTCGCGGGCGATTGGCGAATCCGTTACGTTCGTTAGATCTTCCATCAGTCGGGATCGTTGGCAGGCGGCGACCATCCGTATCAATGCCTTGAATGGATCCATTCAGATGGTTGGAGATGAACGACTGTCGGTGGCCATCAACCGTGTCGAGAAGCAGTTGAGGAATACCGACGTCAATGGGGTGACCATCGAATTGGAGATGCTGGAGCAGGAGAACGAGCGGTTCATGCGCACTCTGGTCCATTCGTTCAACGCTCTGGATCTTGCCGGAACAGACGAGAAAACCGAGGCCAAGTAAGGCTTCCGGTTTTGTGGGCTGTGTGGGCGGATTGTTCAGCGGTTGTGATGGAATGCCTCCTTCCTCAATCGCGATGGGCACCGTAGCCTGATCGAGTGATTTCGCTGGCTGACACCTCCGCTGGACAGGAGCCCACCGATTGGGTGGGACCTGTCCGGGAGATTTTTTCCCAGACCGGACTGTTGTCCCGGGCCAGCAATTTTGAGTACCGGCCTGAACAACAACAAATGGCCGTCGCGGTGGCCTCCGCTCTCCAGAATCGACGGCACTTGCTGGTCGAGGCGGGTACTGGGGTTGGGAAGAGTTTTGCGTACCTGATTCCGGCTATCCTCTTTGCCGTGGGGCGTAAAAAGAAGGCGGTGATCTCCACCCACACCATTAATTTGCAAGAGCAGTTGGTGGAGAAGGATCTGCCTGTTCTCAAGCAGGTGCTGCCGGTGGACTTCAGCTTTGCGATGCTGAAGGGCCGTTCGAACTACTTGTGCACACGGCGACTTCGCAAGGCGTTGTTGCAATGCGACTCGCTGTTCACTTCGCCGGAAGCGGCCGAATTGCGGCGAATCGAGGAGTGGAGTCGCACGACGCAAGACGGTTCCCTGAGCGACTTTTCCGTCGAACCCGATCCCAAGGTCTGGGAGCACGTTTGTTCTGAACGCGGGTTGTGCACGCCCAAGAAATGCGGTTTCCAAAGTGATCAAGCCAAGTTGGGTCCGGTTTGTTTCTTTCAGCGGGCCCGACAGAAGATCCTGGGGGCCGATGTGTTGGTGCTCAATCACACGCTCTTTTTCACTCTCCTCAACGGAGTCGAGGCCGATCCCGAAGGCGGGGTTCTCTTCAAGAACGACTTCGTGATCTTCGATGAGGCCCACACCGTGGAGTCAGTGGCTGCAAGGCACATCGGGGTCAGCGTGAGCAGTGGGCAGGTGCGCTACGCCTTGCAGCGATTGTGGAATCCGCGGACCGAGAAGGGCTTGCTGTCGACCCTGCGCTCGGCGGCCAATGTCCGCTTGGTGGCCGATGTGCTGAAGGAGACGGACGACTTCTTCGTGCGGGTCGAAGATTCCTGCCAGGAGTTGGCCCGCTCGGCGGCCCCTGGGGCAGTGGAACGGGTGGCTTCCAGTGAACCCCCATCCCGGGTTTGGAAGGAACTGCGGATCCGCAGGCCGGATCTCGTTCAAGACAGCCTGACTTTGCCCCTGCAGCGATTGCGGGAGCAAATCCATGAACTCATCCAAACCTCCGAAGACAAGGAGACCGGCGAGGAACTCATGGAATGCAACCGTCGCCTGGCTGACCTGAAGGTGGCGGTTTCCACCTTCTTGAGCCAGACGGCCGAAGATCATGTCTATTGGGTGGAACGCTCTGGGAAAACCCAAAAGAATCTCTCCCTGAACGCGGCTCCGGTGGAAGTTGCAGATTTTTTGCGTCAGCGGCTCTTTGAATCAGGAACCTCCGTCATTCTGACCAGTGCCACGTTGGGGACTGCGGGCCCTTCCGGATCGGTGACGCCTCCTCCGACTCCGACGCAGCGTTCGGCGGCCTCCTTGATGGCCTCTTCCGGATCGGTGTTTCAACGGGCGGGTGCCATTCCGGCGCTCCGCTATGTGGCCGGTCGGGTGGGTGGCGAAGAGGCCCAAGGTCTGCAAGTGGGTTCCCCGTTTGATTATCCGCGGCAGATGACTCTCTTCGTGGCCGGCAAGATGCCGGATCCCCGCGATGCCGGTTACGAGGATGCCTTGGTCCACTGGATCGAACACTTCGTCACGCGGACCCACGGGAAAGCGTTTGTGCTGTTCACCAGTCACCGGCTGATGCTCCAGGTCGCCGGCCGGATGGAGTTGTTCTTCAGTCGGTTGGGTGTAGAATGCTATGTGCAAAACACCGGCATGCCGCGGTCGACCATGCTCGAGAAATTTCGCGAAAACCGGGACTCCGTGCTCTTCGGGACCGACAGTTTTTGGCAAGGGGTGGATGTGCCGGGCGAGGCCTTGAGCAATGTGATCATCACCCGATTGCCGTTTGCCGTGCCAGATCATCCCTTGGTCGAAGCCCGCATCGAGCGGATCGAAGCCCAGGGTGGCAATGCCTTCAGCGATTTCAGCCTTCCGGAAGCCATCCTGAAGTTCCGGCAAGGGGTCGGCCGCCTCATCCGTACCAAGACCGATACCGGGATCGTGGTGATTCTGGACAATCGCGTGCTCACCAAACGCTATGGGAAGGCCTTTCTCGAATCGGTGCCGCCGTGTCCGATGGAGATTGTCTGACGAGCAGGTGGGGATCCGCCCTGATTCAAATTCTTCCTGCCGGACCGCATGGTTCAATGCTTCCCTCGCGCCTCCCCGCTTCGGTAGGTTGGGCCCGTGCATTTCCGTAAGGTGACGTTGGTAGGCGTGGGCCTGCTGGGCGGTTCGCTGGGTCTGGCGCTTCGACGCCGAGGTCTGGCGGACGAGGTCCAGGGCTTCGTGCGACGCGCCTCCTCGGTGGCCGAGTGTCTGGCTCTGGGTGTGGTGGATCGTTGTTCGCGCAGTTTGGTCGAGGCCGTCACCGACGCGGACCTGGTGGTCTTGTGTTCACCGGTGGGGCAGATGCCCGATTTGTTCCGGGAGATGTCCCGACACCTATCCGCCGATTGCCTCGTGACCGATGTCGGCAGTGTGAAATCCGATCTGGTGGCCGAGGTGGAGCCTTTGGCCCAAGCGGCCGGGGTTCGGTTTGTCGGAAGTCATCCGATGGCCGGTGCTGAGAAAAGTGGGCCGGCCCACGCCCGGGCCGACTTGTTCGACGGGGCGGTTTGTGTGGTGACCCCCACGTCGGCGAGCGATCCGGCCGCCGTGCTGGCGATCCGTTCGCTGTGGGAGGCGGTGGGTTCGCGGGTGATCCAATTGAGTCCCGTCCTCCATGACGATTTGGTGGCCCGGTCCAGTCATTTGCCGCATGTGGTGGCTGCAGAACTGGCCAATTATGTCCTGAGCCCGATCCATCCGAAGGAACAGGCAGACCTTTGCGCGGGAGGCTTCCGGGATACGACCCGCATCGCTTCCGGTTCACCGGAGATGTGGCGTGACATTGCTCTGGCCAATCGCCGCCATCTCTCCCGTGTGCTGGGAGTCTTCATTGAAGATCTCTCCGAATTCCGATTGGCCCTGGATGCCGGGGAGTCAAAGTCCATTGAAGACTTCTTCCGTCAGGCCAAATCCCGGCGGGATCTCCGCTATCC
>CAMATE010000250.1 GCA_945861075.1 Akkermansia muciniphila | reverse complement strand
TGCCGTTCCTGAGCGAGCTGTGGGCCAATCCTTCCAGCGCCTACGCCTTTGGTTCGCAAGTCCATGGTCATGTGGAGAAGGCCCGGGAAACGGTTGCGGCCTTGATCAACGCCGATCCGAAGGAAGTCACCTTCACGAGCTGCGGAACTGAGTCGAACAACTCGGCCATCCACAGCGCGCTGGTGACGAGCGGTAAACGGCACGTGGTGACCACGGCGGTGGAGCACAGCGCCAACATGAACTTCGGCGCTTATCTCGAGAAGCGGGGCTTCGAGGTGACCTACTTGCCGGTGGAGAGCGATGGTTCGCTGGACCTCCACCTCTTGGAGCGGGCCATCCGGCCCGATACCGCCATCGTTTCGGTCATGATGGCCAACAACGAGACTGGTGTGCTCTTCCCCATCGAAGAAATCGCCGCCTTGTGCCGCAGCAAGGGTGTGCTGTGCCATACCGATGCCGTTCAGGTGCCCGGCAAACTGACGATTGATGTCCGTCAACTGGGCGTGGATTTCCTGTCCCTCAGCGCCCACAAGCTGCATGCCCCCAAGGGGATCGGCATGCTCTACGTGAAGCGCCGGACCAAGTTTCAGCCCTATGTCATCGGTGGCCATCAGGAGCGCGGTCGTCGCGGCGGCACTGAGAGTGTGGCCAACATCGTGGCCTTCGGCCGGGCGGCTGAGTTGGCGATGGCCAGCATCGAAGACGAGAACACCCGTATTCGTGGACTGCGCGACCGCTTTGAGAACCACATCTTGAGCCGGATCCCGAACACGGTCCGCAATGGCAATCGCAACCAGCGCCTGCCCAATACGTCCAACATCGCCTTCGACTTCGTCGAGGCTGAGGCCGTGCTGTTGTTGCTGGATCAGGCCGGCATTTGTGCCAGCTCGGGTTCCGCGTGCACCACCGGGTCGCTGGACCCGTCCCACGTGCTCATGGCCATGGGGCTCCCGCCGATGCGCGCCCGGGGTTCCGTGCGTTTCAGCTTCGGCATCTACAACACCGATGAAGACGTGGACTACCTCATCGAGAAGCTGACACCCATCATCCATCGCTTGCGCGAGATTTCGCCGTTGAGTCCGGAGCATCCGGACAATGACACCTACGACATCGAAGCCGCCCGTCGGAAGCACGAGGTGGAGATGTCGGGTCAGCGCGAGGCCTGAGGCGCTGAGGCTGAAGTGGCCGGAATCGTCAGAGCAGGGGGCCTAGGGTCACGAAAAACCTCGTGGCCCGATGCCTCTCAGCCCTGACTTATTCGCAATTCAACGCCAATTCAGGACCCCTAGGGCCTCTCGGACAGTGTAGGCTCCCTAAGTTGGCGGCGGTCGGAGGCACTGCTCAAGCTTGGACCTCCAGGCTGATGATTTCGCCGGGTTCACATTCGGCGAAGACTTCAAAAGGCCGGCAACACACTTCGCAGTCGGTCGTGAACCGCTGCTGGGCGATGGTGGTGTCAATCAGCAACTCCATGCCCTGGCCACAATACGGGCACTGCACTTCTTCGCATTCCTGCATACCGGAACTTGCCACTCGATCGGGGGTTGGCCAAGGCAACAGCCCGGTGGGTGCATTGAATAGTGGGCAAATGCACAATCTGAGCCGGAATCGTCCTGACCTGGGAGCTTCGGCACGGAACGTGTTTACCTGCCGCTCATTCAATGATGGTCCATACCTTCATAGTTGATTCCGCGGCCGAAGCCGTGGGGCTCATCCGGAGCAAACTCGGGCCAGATGCGGTCGTGCTCAACGTCCGCAAACTGCCGGCCGAAGGTGTGTCCAAGCTGTGGAGGAAACCCAGACTGGAAGTGCTTGCGGCCGTGCCGTCTGAACAAGGCGAGGAAGCGGCCTCATCGGCGCCTCAGGCGGTTGCCTTGGGCGGTCTGACAGAAGCGCCCAGCGCACCGGTTCAGCCGGCGGATCCATTGTCGGAATTGCGCCGCGAAATGTCCGAAATCCGGGCCGAAGTGCTCCGGAGCCGCGATTCAGGTTTGGTGCGCGATGCCAGTGCGGTCATGGGTACGGCCAGTTCCCTCGAATTGATGCCGGAAGCGGTCCCCATCGAACCCTTTGTCCCCAGGACACTCGCGTATCCCGGAGATTGGCAAGTGGGACCGATTTTGGAGGCCACCGGTTTGCAGCCGCGGTATGCCATGAAGGTGGTGGAACGACTGTGTGAAGACTACGGCGAGGCCGGTCCAGAGGCCCTGAAAGAGCAGTTGGGTTTGGCGATGAAGGTGTTGAAAGGGGAGTGGATGATCCCCCCGTCCCTGGCGCCCAATGGCACCTCTGAGACCCATGTTTTGATCGGGCCGGCGGGCTCCGGCAAGACGACAGCCTTGTGCAAGTGGTTGGCGCAATTGGTTTTGGTCGAGGGACGATCGGTGGCCATTTTCAGACTCGATGGCGAAACGGCCAATACGGGGGAATTCCTCAGCGTGCACGCCGAAGTTCTGGGGGTGCCGGTTCAGCGAAGCCTGACATCCGACTGGCGCTCCGCTGCGGATGTGGTGTTCATCGATTTGCCGGGTGTTTCCCACACGGATCGCGCCTCGATGATCAAGCTCCGAGACCAGCTTCAAGGGCTGCGACCGGCTCAGATTCACCTGGTTCTCAATGTGGCCTATGAATCGCCGCTTTTCATGGCTCAATTCCGTGGGTTTTCAGGCCTTCAGCCCAACGACTGGATAGCGACCCATCTGGACGAGGAACCCCGCTGGGGCAAACTTTGGAATGGTGTTATGGGAACAAATTGCCCCCTGGGTTGGATGGGTGTTGGGCAGAATATTCCCGGTGTGTTTCACCGGGCAGACCCAGATCGTCTGCTCAGTCGTCAATTCAACCGATAAATGACGGGATTCACTGCGGAACAGGTATCCCGATGATCATGGCATTCGGTTTGCTTGGGAAGGGTAGCGGCTTTGCTCTATGCGAAAGTTCATGATTACCGGTGCCCTTCTGGGCTTTGTCATTGGTGGTTCTTCAGGCGTGGTCCAAAGAGCCAGCGGTGGTGAGGTGTTTTGGCGGGCCGCGGTGTCTGCCGGCATCTTGGGCATTCTAATGCGTTGGTGGTGGGGTGTCTGGAGACGTTCACTCCATGAAGCCCAAATGAAGCGCATCAATGCGATGAGCGAGGCCATGAGTAAGTTGCCCACCGAAGTTGAACGAGTCGTTAACTGAGAAATAGCGGAACCCTATGCCAGCCTCCCCTCCCTCTGCGGAAGACGCCGTGCCAGCGCGGAAGACGCCTCCGCAGTTTGCCCAGTACAAAAAGATCCGGCCAGGCACTCCGAAAGAGGCGGAACTCATCGAGCAGTACCTCCCGTTCGTGAAGAACGTGGTGGGTCGTTTGGCTCTGAGCCTTCCGTCTCACGTCGACCTCGATGACTTGTACAGTGCCGGCCTAGTCGGTTTGCTCAATGCCGTCCGGAACTACGATCCTACGGCTGGATCCAGTTTTGAGTCCTACGCCCGAGTTCGGATCCGTGGATCGATTTTTGACGAATTGCGTCGTCTCGACTGGGTTCCAAGATCTGTTCACGACAAGGCCCGTAAGGTTCAGGCCGTCATCCAACAAATCGAGCAATCCAAGGGACAACCGCCGACCGACATTGAGATCGCGACAGCCCTCGGTTTGTCGATGAACGAGTATGACGATCTGATGAATCAGATCCGTCCTGCGACCTTCGTCTGCTTGGACGCGGTCAGTGGGAATGAAGACGGCGGTGAGACGGCTCATCACGAGACCATCTCCGATGAAGCAGTGGCGACTCCGGTGGATTCGACGGTCCGCAATGAAATGGCCCGTCTGATCGAAACACGCCTCAACACGCTGCCCGAGATGCAGCGGAAGGTGCTGGCCCTCTACTATTTTGAAGACCTCCGTTTGCGTGAGATCGCCGAGGTTTTCGGGCTCACCGAATCCCGAATTTGCCAGATCCATTCCCAAGCCATTCTGGCGCTGCGGGGTTATTTGCAGCGGATGGTTGCCGATGATCGTTGAACGGGCGGTTTAGCCACAACAGAGACACACTTTTAAACGGATATGCTTGTCATTATTGGTTCGGTCATCGTCATGGTGTCCGTCTTGGGCGGGTTCGCCATGGCCGGAGGGAATGCCCTCATTCTCCTCCAATGGTCTGAGTTCGTCGTGATTCTAGGATCGGCATTCGGGGCGATGGTCACCATGGCCCCCATGAAAGTTCACAAGGACTTGATCGCTCAGATCCTGGGGTGCCTAAAAGGGTCGCGCTATAACAAGACCGCCTACGAAGACATGTTCAAGGCGCTCTATGAGATGTTCATGCTCGGTCGCCGCAATGGCATGGTGGCTTTGGAACCTCACATTGGTGAACCCGCCACGAGCAGCATCCTGACCAAGTACGTCGGTTTTTCAGGGGATCACCATGCAATCGAACTGTTGACCGGAGCCCTTCGCCCTTTGATCGACGGCAAGGTAAAGCCGGATCAGATCGGCATGCTCATGGAGACTGAAATCAACGCGATGGAGCAGGAGCATCACAAACCCGTCGAGGTTCTTTCAAAAACTTCAGACGCAATGCCCGGGTTCGGGATCGTGGCTGCGGTGTTGGGCATCATCATCACCATGGGTGCCATCAATGGTCCGGTCTCGGAAATCGGTCACCACGTGGCGTCAGCGCTCGTCGGCACCTTCCTGGGGATTCTGGTCTCCTACGGATTCCTCAGCCCGCTCACCGCGGCTATGCACTTCAACGGTAGTGCGGAAATTGGATATTATCGCACCCTGACGAAAGCTGTCTCGGGATTTGCGACCGGCATGGCGCCCATGATGGCGCTGGAAGTCGCGCGACGCGGTTTGCCTGGAGATGTGAAGCCGACGGCTGAGGAATTGGAGACAATGCTCAAGACCGCCAGCAAGTAGTCCCACCCACCCCAAACAATATACGTTATGGCAGGAGGAGGAGGAGGAGCATGGAAGGTCGCCTACGCGGACTTCGTCACAGCCATGATGGCGCTGTTTCTGGTCCTGTGGCTGGTTTCACAAGACTCGAAAATCAAGGACGCGGTATCCCGGACTTTCCGCAATCCCTTCGCCGCATCGGAGAAGAAATCCACCGGTGTCTTTGATTCAAGAAACGAGGAGGACAAGTCGTATTCCAAGGGGA
>CAMATE010000249.1 GCA_945861075.1 Akkermansia muciniphila | reverse complement strand
GTTTCGCGGCACAGGTCGCAGTCGATGCATTGGTTGTCGACGAAGTACTTGCCCGTGACGTTTTCGGAATACCGATTTGCAATGTCAGCCATAAATCAAAAAGTGAACCGATTTATCGACCGCGCAAGGCTCGGGTGCAAGCCGCTTTTTCCTGATTTAATTGGGTTTTCATTGGATACCCACGAACCCAGTCCAGCGCGGCGATCTCAGCACTCATCGTCTTTGGATGAACCGCACACCGCTAGCGGGACGCCTGACGCACCAAGGTTTCGACCAATCCGTCGATGGTGTGCACTTTGGCCTCGGCCGTGGGCTTGAGACCGAGAGATTGCAGAGCCTTGCTGGTCTCCGGTCCGATGCTGACGGTTCGGATTTTTGAATCCTTCCGAAGCGCCGACGGCAAGTCGAAGCGTTCATGGAAATGCTGAACCGCGGAACCGCTGGCGAAGGTGATCCAGTCGGCACCCTCCTCCAAAAAGCGCGCCGCGGAACCGTTGAGATCGGCCGTCTCGGCCAAGGTTCGATAACTGGCCACTTCGTCTACAATGCCGCCTCGGTCCTCGATCATCCGAGCCAACTCCGAAGCGTCCCCTTCTGGTCGGATGATCAAGAATCGGAGATTCTCGATCGACTCCACCTTCGCGATCGCGTCAGCGATTTTGGCCGCCACAAATTGCTCCGGCATGGCGTCGACCTGCAGGTGCAACTCGGTCAGCTTGGCGGACGTCGCTGGTCCAACGGCGGCGATACGCAAATTGCCGAGGCTTCGGATGTCTGGATAGGCCTTGAAAAAGGTGTCGAAAAAAGTGCTCACACCATGCGGGCTTGTGAACACCAGCCAGTTGTATTCGGTGATGCCCACGATGCATTCGACCAACGGTTGCAACGCTTGCGGCGGTTCCATGCGCAAGGTGGGGATCTCCATCACATCGGCTCCGAGATCGCGAAGCCGGCGGCCCAATTCGGAAGCCTGACTCCGTGTGCGGGTCACCACAATGCGACGCCCGTGCAGGGGGCGGTTTTCGAACCAATTCAAGCGGCTGCGCTCCCGGACGACGTCTCCGATCACGATGATGGCCGGACTCGACACCCCTACCTTCTCTGCGGCATCGGCCAAAGTGGTCAACGTGGCATCCACCGAGCGCTGGCGGCCCGTGGTGCCCCATTGGACCATCGCCGCAGGGGTTTCTGGGTTTTTGCCGGCACCGACGAGCAGTCGGGAGATTTCGCGGAGACGCTCCACCCCCATCAGGATCACCAGTGTTCCCGGTGCCTTCGCTAATGCGCCGTAATCGATCGCGGCCTCGGGCTTGGTCGGATCTTCATGCCCGGTCACCACGGTGAATCCGGAACAATGATCGCGGTGGGTCAGCGGGATGCCTGCGTAGTTCAAAGCGGCCGTCACGGATGACACGCCAGGCACCACTTCGAAGGGCACACCGGCCTCCGCCAATTCCACAGCTTCTTCCCCGCCTCGACCAAACAGGTAGGGGTCGCCCCCTTTGAGGCGAACCACGGTTTGGCCGGCCTTGGATTTCTCCACCAACAGTTGATTGAGATCTTCCTGCGGAATGGCATGGGCGGCTGCGCGTTTGCCTCCGTATATTCGCTCTGCAGTGGTGGGCGCTAATGCCAACAGTCCCGGCTGGACCAATGCGTCGTAAACCACGACGTCTGCACGGGCCAACACCTCCGCTCCGCGGCGGGTCAAAAGACCTTCGTCACCTGGGCCCGCTCCCACCAAATAGACCATCCCCTTGGACTTCATGAGCAGACGACCGTAATGCCGATTCGCCCGTCGACCAAGGCAGGAACGGCAGGAAAGGATTTTCAAAGGAATCGTTCCCTACAGTAAGCGATGAACCCAAGACCGCCTCAGCGATTCCACCTGACTTGCTGCGCACCGACGTCAAAATCACATCATGAAATCGATCCGTTCAGCGGGATTGCTCATGCGGGTCGCGCTGGGAGTCGTCGCCTTCGGGGAGCTCTCCATGGTCGCAGGAGCGGTTGACACCGCCGAGGTGAACCGCCGCATCGAGCGGGAGTTGCCGTCGCTGGAAACCTTCTACCAGGAATTGCACCGAACGCCGGAACTGTCCTTCCAGGAGGTCGAGACGTCGCGTCGCGTCGGGAATGAACTGGAACGGGCCGGAATGTCGGTCACCCGTCAGGTGGGCGGCCATGGAGTGGTGGGAGTTCTCACGAATGGAACCGGACCCGTGATCCTCCTGAGAGCCGATCTCGACGGCCTGCCGATTCGCGAGCAGACCGGTCTCCCCTACTCCAGCACCCACCAAATGACCAATGACCTGGGCGAACGGGTGCCCACCATGCACGCCTGCGGTCACGACATCCACATGGCGAGTTTGGTGGGCAGTGCGCGGGTACTTTCCGGGATGCGGTCCGCATGGAAAGGCACGGTGGTCTTTTTGGGGCAGCCGGCGGAAGAACGTGGAAGCGGTGCCCGAGCCGTACTCAAGGACCGTCTCTTTGAACGTTTCCCCAAGCCCACTGCCTGCGTTGCCTTGCATTGCAATGCGTCCCTGCTGACGGGAAGCCTCGGCTTCGTCGAGGGTTTCACCTTCGCCAACGTGGACTCGGTGGACATCACCGTCCGGGGTGTCGGCGGCCACGGTGCCTATCCGCATCTCACCAAGGATCCCATCGTACTCGCCTCCCAGATCGTGATGGCGCTTCAAACTGTGGTGAGCCGAGAAACCCGACCTGGCGACCCGGCGGTCATCACCGTGGGTTCGATTCATGGCGGATCGAAACACAACATCATCCCGGACTCGGTTCACCTCCAACTCACCTTGCGCAGCTACACCGAAGAGGTTCGCCAAAACACGCTGTCGTCGATTCGGCGGATTTGCAAAGGGCTCGCCGAGAGCGCAGGCCTCCCGTCGGAGCTCCATCCACAGGTCACGGTGGCCAATGAATTCACACCAGCCCTGTACAACGATCCGAAGCTGACCCAACAACTGGCCAGCACAGCTCGGCGTTGGTTGGGTGAGCCCCGTGTTCAAACTCTGCAGCCGGTCATGGGAGGCGAAGATTTCAGCGAGTTTGGCAGGAC
Organism: Akkermansia muciniphila; assembly: GCA_945861075.1. GTDB lineage: Bacteria > Verrucomicrobiota > Verrucomicrobiia > Limisphaerales > UBA9464 > SXXZ01. Next base: position 2,071 of record CAMATE010000249.1, on the reverse strand, counting down.
CCCCGACAAAATACCCATTTGCCAGTTCTGGTTGGGAGTCGTTTCACCGGAGGCTAATGCCGCCGCTCTGCGTTCCGGCAAACCGTTGCCATCATTGCATTCTCCATACTTTCAACCGCAGCCGTTGCCCACGTTGCGAACTGGAGTGACGGCTCTGGTGGCCACGGTTTTGGAATTGGCCCCGCCGGCCCCGTGACCGTTCGTTAGAAATCAAGAGCCAGACTGTCAGCAGCCACCGCCAAGTCGAGGCAGCGTCTGGCCCGTTCCATGGCAACGCTGACGTCGGTGATTGCGCCCTCGACGGACAGGTGACCCAAGCCTTCGATCAACGACTTGGCATGCATCCGACGGAACCGCCGGAAAACCCGAGCCTCAGGAGCTTCTGAGGAGCACAAGTAACGGAAGTCTTCCTCGTTCCGGCAGGCTTCTTCGATTTCCTCGGAAGCAAACCGCCCGCGCGAGTAGGCCAAAATCAAGATGCTCGCCAACATCCGAGAAGCGAACATGGGACCACCATTTTCAGCCTGAAAACCCAGTGACGGCCAGACTGTCGACCCGACCGCGTCGAAAACTCGGGTCAGCCGCTCCCCTTGGGGAAAGCCGCCATCCGCTTCGCACCGGCCCGAATCGAAACCCAGGTTCATGTTGAAAAATTGGACCTGCCATGTGTCATCTTTGTGACAGCCATGCGACAATAGGGTCAGAAACGGGAATCCAGAATGGGACTGCGTTTGAGAGATCAGGAGGGAAAAAACTTCTACTCATATCAACGAATCGTGATGCGTTGATTTATCTATTGGAAGCACCGCAGGTGAAGGATAACCTCCACCCATGTCGAATCGGTCTGTTGCTCAGAAAACATGGACGCGGGGTCAGGGGTTTGTGGACCTGCTCGAACAGCGCATCGCCATCATTGATGGTGCGATGGGTACGGTGATTCAGCGCTACAAACTCGGTGAAGCGCAGTTCCGGGGCGAACGGTTCCGTGATTGGAATGGCAAGGATCTCAAGGGCAACAACGAGTTGCTTCAAATCACCCAGCCGCAAGTCATCGAAGAGATCCATCGACATTATTTGGAGGCCGGTGCCGATCTGATTGAAACCAACACCTTCTCGGCGACTACGATTGGTCAGCACGATTTCTTTTTCCGGCATGCAGAAGGCCGCAAGGACCAGGCCTTCTTCAATGAAGTGATTCAGGATCCGTTCCTGCGGGAGTTGGCGCGCGAAATGAATTTGTCCTCGGCCCGGTTGGCCCGCCAGGCAGCCAACACCGTTGGCGCGGCGACGGGCATCCCCCGCTACGTCGCCGGTGCGATCGGGCCCATGCCGGTCACGACATCCATCTCTCCCGACGTGAATGACGCCGGGTTCCGCTCGGTCAACTTCGAGCAGTTGGTCACCGCCTACACCGAGCAGGTCGAGGCGCTCATCGAAGGGGGCGTCGATGTGCTGCTGGTGGAAACCATCTTCGACACGCTCAACGCCAAGGCCGCCCTCTTCGCCATTCAGCAAGTTCAGGACCGCCTCCAGGTGCGCCTGCCCCTGATGATCTCTGGAACAATCACCGACCTTTCCGGACGAACACTCACTGGCCAGACCGTGGAGGCTTTCTGGAACTCCATACGTCATGCCGAACCCATCACCATCGGCTTCAACTGCGCGCTCGGTCCGAAGGAAATGCGGGCGTACGTCCAGGAACTGCACCGCATCGCAGACACCAAGATTTGCGTGTATCCGAATGCAGGGTTGCCTGACCCGCTCTCCCCGACGGGCTTTCCGGAAACCCCGGAGACTCTGGCCCCTCAAATCCGCCCGTGGGCCGAAGAGGGTTGGCTCAACGTGGTCGGCGGTTGCTGCGGCACCACTCCACCGCATATCCAGGCCATCGCCCAGGCGGTCAAAGGCTTGCCGCCGCGCAAGACACCGACCTTGGAGCCGCTCCTGCGCCTCAGCGGCATGGAGGCCTACAATCAGACCCGCGAAACCAACTTCATCAACATCGGTGAACGTGCCAACGTCACGGGATCTCCGAAGTTTTCCAAACTCATCCTCGCCGGCGATTACGATG
>CAMATE010000248.1 GCA_945861075.1 Akkermansia muciniphila | reverse complement strand
ATGGGTTGCCCCGCTTGAGCACATGGAATGTCGCAGGGGCCGAAGACTCGGTGACCACCATGGCGCGCGCCGGAGATCCCGCCGCATTGAGGTGCAGGTCGTGGATGGCTCCGCGCCGACCGCTCAAAGTGTCATTGACGGTGCGATTCAGGAGTTTCAACGCCACCGCCTCCGTCACCGCGGTTGGAGTGTTCCCACCGTAAATATGGCGGCGCAATTGCCGCAGGACCGGACTATTGATCTCGAGTTGGCGGCTGTCTTCGTCCGGGATGATTTCCGCTCCATTTGCTCCCTCGGCTGAAGCCGCCATGAGCGCCTTGAGCCACCCTTGGTGCACGGTAGCAAACAGCTCGCCATAAACATCGGCGACATCAACCAAGGACTTGCGAGGCTTCCGCCCCATGGCTTCCAGAACCATGGAGTTCCATCGCGGGGCTTCTGCGGGGAGTTTGTGCAGATCCTTGATGGCGGCGGGATCTCCGTTCTCTCTCTGGAGCGCATTCACCAGATTCGTGCATGCCACCTCGAAACCGTCGGCCGGCAACCGGGCCAACCGCACCCAGGGCCCGAACACGGGATCGGTGTCGGGCATTGCGGCGAGGTAATCACGCCAGCGATTGAGGATCAGCGGGCGGATGTCGTCGGTGCGGTAAGACAGGAACTCGGTGGAGACATCCTGCTCCGGGACCCCCTTGGCGATCTCCCGCAAATAGAGGCCCACTTGCATCCGCAGGCGGCCCCGCATCACCTCATTGTGCTCCGCGGCCATGTCGTCGTGACGGGTTTGGAGGCGCACCAATTCCCGCTGATAGTCACGACGGGCGTCGTTGGTCTTGCCGGAATCAATCACTGGCAAGGAATCCGGCACCCCGCTGGCGGCCAAGGCCGCGTACAGCGAATAATAGTCGCGCGTGGAAATGGCATCGAACTTGTGATCGTGGCATCGTGCGCAAGCCACGGTGAGCCCCATCAGGCCCCGCGAAACGACATCAATCTGGTCGTCGATCACATCGTGCCGGTTGCGGTATTGCATGCCAACGGTGAGGAACCCCAACCCCGCGAGGGCAGGATCATTGTCCTTCAACCCCAGTTGGTCGGCGGCGATTTGCTCGGTGATAAACCGCTCATAAGGCACGTCGGCGTTGAAGGAGCGGATGACGTAATCCCGGTACGTATAAGAGAAAGGAAACCGCGTGAAACCAATGGCACTCCCACCATGAGTGTCGGCGTAGCGCGCGAGATCGAGCCAGTGACGGCCCCAACGCTCCCCGTAGCGCGGCGAATTGAGCAACCGATCCAACACCTTCTCGCGGGCATCGGGTGACGCATCCGCCATGAAACCCTGAACCTCCTCCCAAGACGGCGGCAGTCCGGTGAGGTCAAAAGTGGCCCGTCGAATCCAGTCCGCCCGAGAGGCAGGCTGCGACAGGGACAGGCCCCGGGATTGGAGTGCAGCGACAATGAACCGATCGATGTCGGTGTGGGAGGGATCCGCACTCCGCGGAGGCACCGGGTTCCCCACCGGCCGGTAGGCCCAATGATTGGTGTCGATCGCCGCGGCCTGCGCGTTCTCCATGGATGCGATCCAGAGTCCCCCGATCAACATCCGAGCGACCCAGAGCACCCCAACACAACGCCACATCGCACTGCCACGCGATCGGCATGGGATTACGGAGGTTCGACTGTGGCAGGGGCTCATGGGCCAAAACGTGGGCCGAAAGAGCGCGTCCATCAAGCCTGAGCAAGAGCGTGCATAGCAGCTCCAAATGCGCTGGAAACCCCGCTATCGAGTTCATGTACGGAAGCCCATTTCGGGCGACGTTAGCACGGGTGTTAGCACCGAAAATGGGTGAAACAACAGCCGGAGAGTGGAACATCTCGGCAAAAGCGGAATGGTGCCAGTGGGAAGAATCGAACTTCCGACCAAGGGCTTATGAGTCCCCTGCTCTACCGCTGAGCTACACTGGCACAGACTCCGTTCGGAGCGGGCGAATTGGATAGGCCAAGGGGCCCGGTCCACACAAGCCTGATTTCAATCAAACCGCGAGTTTTACACCGAACCGGTGTGAACACACCCAACGGCCTAAACCTTGGTCACCCACTTGAAATCTTCCGCCACCGCCTTGATCGACGTCAGGTTGCGCTTGTCGAACACGTGACGGGCCGCCTGCAGGAATTGGCCCTTCTTGAGGGCCTTCCAAGTGTCCATGGCGCTGACAGCCACGAACTGCAGCACGCTGGGATCACGGTAGCAGTCGATCATGCACCGGGTGCAACCGTCGCGAACAAGTTTGGACTCATCCCACTCGTACACATTGCACATGGGGGTTTCCCAGAAGTGGCAGCGGTACAGGTTGAGATGCCAGTCGAGGTAGAAGTACTTGTAGCCTCCCAGACATCCGAACTGCTCGGTCTCGCCGCGCAAATGCCGCTGCATCTCGTCGAGAGACTCCGTGGGGTTCACCACCGGATACCCGCTGCGGTGCTTCATCCGCTTGATCTTCTCGAAGACCTCATACAGCTCATCCTTGGTGAAGCTCACGAGTCCGCCTTCGCTGAAGCTCAAGTAACTGCTCTTCAGGTCGGTGAGCGGGTAGCTGAACGTGCAGTTCTCAAAGCCGAGGGATTCCAAGAACTCGGGCAGCTTGTCGTAATCTTCGATGAGCTTGCTGGCCGTGATGCTGGCGGTGGTCTGGACTCCCAGACTCAAGAAAAACTCATTGGCCCGACGGATCTTCGCGCAAACATCCTTGAGGCCGCGGTTCTTCTCATGGGCCGCGATCTCGTGGGCGTCGATGGACATGATGACGCTGCTCAGGCCGTCGCTAGCCAGGGCGCGCATGTTCTCCTCGGTCCACAAGCCGCCGTTGGTGCAAATCATGGGCTTGATGCCCTTGCGAGCCGCATAGCGCACCATGGCCCGGAGATCGCGGTGAACCAACGGTTCGCCACCCACAAACAGCAAGTAGCCGATGTGGTTGCGGACGGCGATGTCGATGACGTCCTTGGCCTCCTTCAGCGTCACCGAGCGGCGCTTCTTCGGATCGAACTGGCTGCGCGCAAAGCCGCAGAAACCGCAGTCGGCATTGCAAATGTTGGTGATGGCGAACTGGAGATACCCAGGCCCTCCATGATCCAGCACCTCTCCCACGAGCTTGAAGATCGAGGTCTTGGGTCGCGGCACCGGCACCGAAAAATCGTCCTCAGACCCGGCACCGGTTGCTGGGGGATTCACGGACACACTGTCAAAAGCGGCGTCACTCATTGAGTTCGATGGGACCTTCGGGGGGAAGAGGCCCCGCGGCAATCCTTTGTTCGCAGTGTATCCCGGTGAAAACTCATCAGGCTCCGCCCGATCGTTCGACCAAAAACACCCCTTCTTCTCCGGATCCCGCAATCCACGATTGCGCCAGACGCAAACCCTGGCCCCGCAATCCCAACTCGATGGACTGGGGCGTGTGTCGGATCGAGAAGAACAGGCGGACTCGTTCATCCGGTTCCCAAGAGAAGGACTCGCGATCCAGAACACTTTCCGAACTCCGGGCCACCACCCAGTCGGCCGCGATGCGCGCGCAGCTCGGGAATCCTGGGACAGGTTCGATGTGGAACTGCACTGAACCGGCATCCGCCGGAACCCCGTGATCTTCGAGCAGGGTCCGCAGCCAGGCCTGGGTTTCAGGATTGTCGTATTGCGGTAACACTGTCCGCACCCCCGCCTCCAACTCAGAACCGGGGGCCAGATTGGCGCTAAACAGCATCCGATCTCCGGGACGCAGCCACGAGGCCATGCGCCCGAAAATAAACTCCGGCTCGAAGTTCGGGAGCATCCCAAAGAGGGTGAAAAAACGGCCTACCCCCGAGGGCAACAACGAATCGATGACCGCGGAAAGGTCCGACACGTCGGTGAGGTCAGCGGCGATCGGATGGACCGTGAGATTCGGGACCTGGGCCAACGCTGCCTCCCGAGAGATCAACACCAGTGGCACGCTCACATCCAGCGGCAGGTAGGTCACCGAAGAACCTTGGGCCGCCAAGGCCGCGGCGACGCGGGCCTCCTTGTGACCACTTCCACAACCCAATCCGATGCAACCCCAAGCGCCTGGTTCCAGGCCCACCACCGACTCCCGGGCCGCTTGGTCATAAATGGACCGGGCATCGTCGGCTGTGACCGCGGGAGAATGGGCCGCATGCACCTGCATCCAACGGTGAGCGCGGCGCGCCGTGTCGTAATGAAACGCCCCGTGAATGCGACGGGTCTGAAACGAAGCCCGTAACCGGGCGTGGACCGCCTCCGGAAACAGGCTGGGATGGATGGCCACCGAAACGCAGGGCGAGGTCATTCGTTCCGGGAGCAAACGGGTGCCGGGCCTTCGCATCAAGCTCCAAGCCGGGTCATCAGACGCCCACACCGTGAGCCATCACCTCATGAACTGATTCGCAACTCCACCGCGTGCCATCATATCCGCTGCGGCCAACATTCGACTCCCACCTTCTTCGCGGCCTTGCGCAAATCGGCATCCAATGTGGCCAGCGGGATCTTGTTCCTCATCGCGAGCTCCAAATAGGCAGCGTCGTACTGCGTGAGAGAATGGGTGCGAGCCAAGGCGAGGGTCTCCGAAAACGCGCGTGCACCGGTCTCTCGATCCACCTCGATCGCGAGCGAACTCAAGATCCCCATGAAATGTGCGGAATCGGACGGTGTGCAGCGCTTGCGGCGTTCACCCATCAGCAAAGTGTTGGTCACCTCCAAAGGCCAATGTGCGGCGACGATCGCCGATCCCGACTGATTGAGGTGATCGAGAATCTCATCGGTCACGGGCGTGGCCTCTCCGTCAAAAAACCAAGCCATCGTCACCGAACAATCCAACACGAAGGCGCCTCTCATCGCCGGCCCTCTCCACGCCACTGGCGAAGTTCCTCGACAGAAGCGGACCGCATCGCCCGGCCGGCCCGCATCCGAGCGATAGACTCGGCCGCCTCGGCGCGACCGGAACGATGAACCGGAGACAGTCGCGCCATCTCCGTGTCATGGCGCGTGATGATGAACTCTTCACCCTGCCCCACCCGCTCGATGAGCTCGGACAATTTGCTCTTCGCCTCGGCCAAAGGCACCGAAATCACGCTGCTATTCATTGAAGCGAACCGTAAGACTAGTTCGAGACTAGTCTAATCTATTTTGGAAAG
>CAMATE010000247.1 GCA_945861075.1 Akkermansia muciniphila | reverse complement strand
ACGTTCAGCAGTGGGGTCGAGACGGCCAAAGGTCTGCAGACGGCGGTGGGTCAGCGTGGGGCGTTGGCGTTGGCGTTGGCGGTTTTGTCGCGGGCTTCGGCTTGGGCTCGGATTGCGGCCGAGGCTTGCTTCAATCGGGGCGGCCAGGAGAAGCGGGGGGCTTTCGTTGGGGCGTAGTCTTCCAAGTGGCCGGTGAGACGGGTCGCCGGTTTGGTGTATCGCAATTCGGTGTCGCCAAAGACTTCGCGGCAAATGGCGGCCAAGCCCGGGTCGTACTCGATCAACTGCGATCGCAAATGGACATGGTTGTGGTCGTGGTCGTTGACGCGGTTGTTGTCGAACCACGATTGCACGCCCTCCGCGAAATACTCGTGATGGTTGACGCTCGCATACTTGCCCTTCCATAAGTCGGCCTTCATCGCGGCGGCGTAGGTGGACTTCAGTCGCGTGTCGAAGGTCGGGTCCACATTCAGCAGGCCACGCAAATGGATGTTGTGCGCGAACTCATGGATGAGAATGCACTCCTTCTCATACGGGTCGCCGGGAAATCCCAGCACGTTCTCCTCGGCCACCGTGCACAAGGGATCGGTCTCGCTGCCGCCGAGTCCGCGGGCGCGGGCGTCCCAGAAATCCTTTGCTGGCAAACCGGGAAAATCCCGCAGCCTGCCTCCGGCCATGCGGACGAACTCGGGCAGGTCGGTGGTGAATTCATCGTGGGCCATGATGCACATGCGTGCGCCGCTTTGAATCATCGCTGCGCGCACGTCGGGTCGTTTCGCCAGCATCATGTTTACGAGGAATGCGGCCTCTTGGAGCGCGTGCGGATCCACCTTCGCGGAGGCGACGATGGGGAAGCCCTTGGCCCGGGTGCGTTGGGTGTAGAAGGCCGGGATGCCGTCTCGGTCGTTGGGGTCGAAACGGAATCCCTGGACCGGCACCTCGCTGGTGACCGTGGCGGTGGTCTTGTCGGCGCGGCTGATGATTTCGAAGCGATGCCCGATGGAGGTGTCGATGACGGTGTCGTTTCCCGGCTCGACGGATCCGCTGGGCACCCGTTCGGAATCGTTCTTCAACCAGAAGAGGTCGATGGTTCCGCTGCTGCCGTTGATGATTTGCAGCTTCGGGCGAGGGGGCTGAGCCGCCTCGCTGGATGCGTTGCCGGCGGGCATCGACGCGGCCGAAAGGATCATCCACGCGGTGAGGAAAAGGCTCCGGAGGTGCATGGGGGCGGTTGTGCTTTCTGTGTTCGATTTCGGCGACGGATACGCGGGGTAGGTCGCCTCGGTGGAGGTGACCTGCGGCGCGACGCAATGCCGGCGAGCGGGTTGGCGAGGGCGGGTTAGCCCCTTGGGGTTGGCCTATGGGGCTCGCCTCTTTGGGGGCTCTCGTCCGACTCAAGGAGCCTGGGTCAGGGTCTTGCGGCGGTGCACGGCATCACCACCGCAGACATACAGGTAGGCATTTCCCGGGCCGGCGAAGACGCAGCTGTAGACGCCCTTGTCGGGGCGGGGCTTGGCGATGACCCCTCCGAGGCGGCCGATCCAGTCGAACATTTGGACGCCGGCGTGCGACGTCACATAAAGACGGCCGAGGGCGTCCACCGTCGAACCATCGCCACCGCTGTCTTTCTTGCCCGAGGGCACCACCAAGGTCATGGAACGCTCACCGGCGCTCAGGCTGCCATCAGCGGCGATGGCGAAGCTCCAGACATTGGTGCCGCCGTATTCCGAGACGTAGAGGAAGTCCTGCTTGGGCGACAGAGCGATGCCGTTGGGCGAGGTGATGCCGCCGGCGACGGTGCGGGGGCGCGAGAGGGACTTGGCCGCGATGGGCACGGCCTGGACTTGGCCTGCGCCCGTGTCGGTGAAGTAGATCCATCCGGCCTTGGAGACGATGAGGTCGTTGGGCTTCACGCCGGTGGCCACGTCGCGGATGGCCTGGGTGGCAGGGTCGATGGCCACGATCTTGGGCGACTCCCCTTGGGTGGCGGCGTAGAACTGGCCGTCGGGTCCAATCTTCAGGCCACTGATCTTGGGGCCGTTCGTCAGCCACGGTTCGGCCTTGGTGGCGCCCACGGCCACGCGGTAGATCATGCCTTTGGGCAAATCGGAGAAGTAGAAATTGCCCTGCGCATCACCACAGGCCCCATCGGTGAAGCCGAACTGGTCGCCGACCAATTCCCAGGGGGAATCGGTGCCGCCGCCGGCCAAGACCTTGTTGAGGGCTTCGTCGCCGTTCCAGTTGTTGGTGCTCGGAGTGGGGGGGCGCATCGTGGGACGCCACAGCCACCGCAGGGAGTCGGGCAAGATGACGCCGCCGTGTTTGCCGTTGTGCGCGCCGTCGCCCATCACGAACTGGGTGTCATAGCCGGCGAAGGTGAGCGCGCTGGCCATGGTGCGGTTGGCCAAGGGCCAGTCGCCGTGGAGGTTGTTGAGGTCGTTGACGCCGTCTTGCAGGAAGACTCGCAGAGGCTTGCGCTCGGTCTTGCGGATGAGCGCCGGGTAGGCATGGCCGCCCCGGATGTTGGTGAAGCTGCCGATTTGCGAGAGCACCTTGCGGAATTGATCCGGACGTTCCCAAGCGACCGTGAACGCACAGATGGCGCCAGAGCTCATGCCGGCGATGCCGCGCATCTCGGGGTCGTCGCTGATGCGGACCTTGTATTGGTTCGTGGCGAACGGGATCACCTCGTCGATGAGGAAGCGGGCGTAGTCGCTGCTGAGCGAATCGTATTCGAAGGAGCGGTTGTTCCGGTCGCCCCATCCATTGGCTCCCGGCGCCCCAGGTCCGCGGTGGCCGGGATTGAGGAACAGGGCGATGGTGACGGGCAATTCTCCGCGGGCGATCAAGTTGTCCAGCACGATGGGCACCCGTTGGGAGCCGTTTTCGCGGACGTATTCGTGCCCGTCCTGGAACACCATGAGGGCGGCGGGCTTGCTGCCGTCGTATTGGGCCGGGATGTAGATCCAACCTTGGCGTGAGGTTCCGGGGAACACCTTCGACTCGTTGAACTCGAAGGTCTCAACCCGCCCTTTGAGGACGCCCGGGGCGCGATTCGTGGAATCGGCTCCGAGGGTGTAGTTGTCCGCGGCCTGTGCGGTGGTTGCGCCCAGAGACAGGAGAGCCGCGGCCAGCAAAAGGGATTTCATGGCTGGGATTCTCCGGAACCAACCGTCACGGAGTCAAACCCGCATGCGCGGAGGGGAGTGGCTTGTCGTGTGCAGGGCCGAAGGGGGGCAGGGGGCAAGGGCTCGGCGGGGCATCGCGGTTTTCAATTTTCAGGCGATGCGCCGATTTCGAGGGGAAAAGAGTATGGAGTGGCCCCTTTTGTGTAAAAGTGCGGGACCGACCCCGAAGGGTTACTTCAGGTGGGTGTTGAACCACTGGGCGAATTGGACGATGTCTTTTTCCATGCCGGGCCAGCCGTGGTCTTTGCCGGGGAGTCGGATGAGCTTGAAGGTGGCTCCGGTGTCGCGGGCTTTTTTCTCGAAGATCTTGGCCTGGTAGATGGGCACGAGGCCGTCGGCTTCGCCATGGACGATCAAGGTGGCGGCCATGTCTTTGGAGACGAAGTGGATGGGGGAGATGAGGCGGCCGTATTCGAGGCGGCTTTCCAAGGTGTCGGAACGGCTGCCAAAGGCTCCGTAGAATTGGCGCCCAACCTTGCCCACGCCGACCTGGGTATCGCCAGGGGATCCCCAGTTCTCAAAATCGGTGGGCGGGAAGAAGCAGGCCACTGCATGCACGCGGCTGCTCTCGCGATCCACGGGATCCTTGGCCTTGGGGTCGCCATCGCGGCCTTGGGTTCCGAGTGTCAGCGACAAATGACCACCGGCACTGGAACCCGTGACCCCCAACCGGTCGGGCCGCACGGAGTAGTCGGCTGCATGGTGGCGGATCCAACGGACGGCCCGATGCATGTCTTCAGCGATCTCCAGTACGGTGAATCGGGGTTGGGAACCGTGGACGACGGCGAAGACTGTGTAGCCTTCGTCGAGCAGGGCCTTGCAGTAGGGCGGGTTGATGCCGTTGTGATCGGAATAAAATCCACCGCTGATGACCCAGATGACGCCGAGGCCGTTGGTCTTGGCCGGTTGGAGCACATCCAGAGTCAGTGCCGTTCCGAACTTGCGGCCGTAGATCACCTCGGTGCGGCGCAGGCCGGTCAGCCCATCAGCCCACGCGGAGAGTCCAATGAGGCTGCAGAGACAATGCACGAGGAGAAGGTGTCGATGGATCATGGGAAGAAGAGGGTTGTCGGCGGACCCGGGTCTTCCTGCAAGCCAAACCGACTGCGGGCCGTGATGGTCAGACCGACCGACCCTCACCCGTTACGGATTCGTGCGGGTGGCTGCGTTATTGGTGGCAGTGGCGCCACCGCCGTGACGGCGCTCGCTGGCGCGGCGTTCCATCTTCTTGCGGTGCTCCTCGAACAGACGCTTCTGCTCGTCGTCGAGCAACGGCAGCACCTGCTGGTGCATCCGCTCAAACGAACCTTTCATCCGACGTTCGTTTTCTTGATGGATGCCCGAGACTTCGGTGTCCGTGACCTTCAGGATGGGCTCGATTTTAGTGACTTGCTCCGGGCTCAGGTGGAAATCGGTGGTCCAACGTTTGAGAATCCGTTCGGACATCGCCCCGGTTTCGCGCGGAGGCCGGGGAGCCGGCTTGGCCGGAAAGGCACGAGCACCAAAGACGCCTGCGACCGCGCCCGCGACAAACGTGGCGGCCAAGTAAGCGATGATCGCGTTGCGGCTCAGGGGACTCATTGCAGGGCAAGATAGGTTTCTGGCTCAGGCACCGCAAAGGCCTCTTCGACGGAACTGTTGGCCGGATTGCTCATTGCCAACAGGATGGCGCAGAGCGCGGCGCAACCGGCAAAGGCCACGCCCCATCGCAACACGGCCAGCAGGTCGATGCCTTCGGCCTCGGAACGGGCGCGCCGCACCGCGGCCAAGACCCGATGTTCGAGCATGGGGTCGAGAGCGCTTGGGGTCGCAGCGGGTCGGTGAGCCGTGGCGGCGGACTTCAGCAGGCGATCCAACGGATGGGTTTTCATGAGCGGACTTCCTCCATCAATTCTGAAAGGTGTTTCTTCATTTTGGCCCGAGCGCGGAAGGCTCTTACTTTTACTAGAGGACCGCTCCAACCGGTGATGTGTCGGACCTCTTCGACCGATTTCTGCTCCAGGTGGAGCAGGGTAATGACCAATCGGT
>CAMATE010000246.1 GCA_945861075.1 Akkermansia muciniphila | reverse complement strand
CCGGTGCGTGACCAACTCACCGTGCTGAGCGGTTTGGCGCACGACAAGGCTCGCCCCAATGGCGACGGTGCCGGCGATCATGCCCGGGCCTCCGCGACTTTTTTGACCGCGTGTCAGGCCCGCAAGACTCAGGGAGCCGATATTCGGGTGGGTGTTTCGGTGGATCAATGGGCGGCCCAAAAAGTCGGCAACCACACCCGGTTTCCCAGCCTCGAATTGGGCACCGATCGTGGCCAACTCTCCGGCCAGTGTGATTCCGGATACAGCTGCGCCTACTCGTTCAACGTGTCTTGGCGCTCGGCCTCCACGCCCATGCCTCCGGAGGTGGATCCCAAGTTGGCCTTCGACCGGTTGTTCACTCAAGGAGACACGGGCGAATCCGCCGAGGCGCGTGCTCGGCGGCAGGCGAGGCGTTCCAGTGTTCTCGATTTCGTGATGGAGGATGCCAAGCGACTCCATGGTCAGTTGGGTCGCAACGATCAGCACAAGCTCGACGAATACATGAGCGCGGTGCGCGACGTGGAGCGCCGCATCGCCATGGCCGACAAGGTTGGGGTCGAGTTGCCCGACCACACTCGTCCGGAAGGGGTTCCTGCGAAGTTCGAGGACCATGTGAAGCTGATGTTCGACATCATGACGCTGGCGTTCCGCACCGACAGCACTCGCATTGGCACCTTCATCATGTCCCACGATGGCAGCAATCGCCCGTATCCGGTCATCGGGGTGAAGGAGGGGCATCACGACCTGTCTCATCACGAGAGCAAGGAGGACAAGAAGGAGAAGATCGCCAAGATCAACGTCTTCCACATGCAGTTGTTCGCTGCTTGGCTGAAACAGCTTCAGGACACCCGGGAATCCGATGGCAGCAGTCTGCTCGACAATTCGATGATCGTGTACGGCAGTGCCATCGAAGACGGCATGTCGCACGCGCACCACGATTTACCGGTCCTGCTCGCAGGGCGGGGTGGCGGCAGCATCAAGCCCGGGCGGCATATCCGCTACGCCAAGAACACCCCGATGGGCAACCTGTTCTTGTCGATGCTCGACCGGATGGGCGCACCGGCGGAGCGCTTCGGCGACAGCACGGGACGATTGGATCAGTTGAGTTGAGCTGAATCCTGGGTATCAGGCCTGCTTTCTCGGACCGGCGCGGCCGAATGCAGCGGTTCAGCTGCATTTCCGGCGGAAGGTCGTCCCATGCCGAGGCTTGTCCTTCGGTCGCGGTGGAGCTGAAGACCGCGGCTTGGATCACCCGTTGACACATGGGTTCCGCTTTTCCTGCGATCGTCTCGTTTTTTGGGAAATCGACGATTCCTTGAAAGATCCGATCGCGGCCGAGCGAAAGCTGGGGAGATGGCCGAACCGATCAATCACGACAGCCCCTGGAAAGAAACCCTCGACCGGTTCCTTCGACCCTTCCTGGAGCTCACATTCCCGTCGATCACCCGGCACATCGATTGGTCGGTCACACCCATCTCGCTCGAACAGGAATTCCGGGAGATCGCGCCCGACGCCGAGTTGGGGCCCCTGCGAGCCGACAAGCTGATCAAGGTTCGGCTGCTTAATGGTAACGACGAGTGGTTGCTCATCCACATCGAGGTGCAGATGCAGTATGATCCCAAATTGCCCCGACGGGTCTTCGACTACTGCTGCCGCATCCATAGCCGGTACAAGATGTCTGTCGTGCCCTTGGTCATCCTCGGCGATACCCGTCGTAACTGGCGGCCGATCACCTACTCGGGTGGCTTTGCCAACCTAGGCCTGCGCATCCGCTTCGCCATCTGCAAGGTCGACGACTTCAAGAACCGCATTGAAGGCCCCTGCCACCGCGACAACCTGACGATCTTCATCATCGCCGCCTACCTCGGCACCCAGAAGCACCGCAAGGATCCCGCAAGCCTGTCCGAATGCCGGTTGGAACTCACCCAGAAGCTCTACGCCAGAGGCTATACCCGGGAAGATCTCCGATCCTTGCTCTTCGTCATCGACTGGTTGATGCCGCTGCCGGCAGAGCATAAAGTGCAGTTCAGAAAGAGGCTTCAACAACTTCAGAAGGAGAAACCCATGCCCCACGTTACCCTGTTCGAAGAACTCAGCCGTGAAGAAGGCCGCCAGGAAGGGCGCCAAGGCTGCATATTGGATCTGCTCGAAACCCGCTTCGGCGAAGTGCCTGTCGCCATCCGCGACCGTGTTCAGGGCCTTTACGACGAGGCAGGGCTCAAGGAGATGCTCCGTCGAGCGGCCGTGATTCCCAGCCTCAAGGAGTTCTGAGGCGTGGCCGTTCCCGTGACTTCGGCCCATTCGCTGGATCTGCTCATAGGCATCCGGCGGTAGGGCCGGATCTCCGAGCCGATCGGTCCCGCCTCGCCCGACCGCTTCTCTGTCCGAAGCGATTTGTCGACAGCGTGAGCCTAAGCCGGAACGATTCAATTGGATCGGTCGTGCTGGCTGCGTCTTCTTTCGCAAGAGCTTCGTTGTTCGCTCGATCGGGGTCTCAACCATTGGCCTTCAATCGGCCCGCGCCTCGCTCTCGCCTTGTCTTGCGAAAGAAACCGCGACGCCATCCCTTTCCTACCAACTGAATCGTTGGCTGAGAACGCCTTCGGTAGTCTGGTGGACTCCTTGGAAACAGATCCCCACCCGGAGGTTCGTAGGTTGTGGCGGCCCGCGGGTTTCGGGCCACCGGATCGATGCCGTCATGTGTGGAGAATCCGAGATCTCCTCGGACATCCGCTGGGCGGAGGAAAACTTCAGGAAACTCGAGCGGGAGTTGGCTGGCGGCGGGAATCAGCGCGGGGGTAGGGCCGAGAGGAGTTCGCGGGCGACGGCGGGAATGATCTCGCGTTCGGTGGCGTGGTCGGTGGTGAAGATCACCAAAATGATGCGGCGGCCCGAGGGGAGTTCGATCAGCGCGGCATCGTGCCGGGTCTGGCTGGTGAGGCCGCATTTCGACCAGAGCTTCATGCCGGGTTTCAGTGCGAGGCCCGTGTACCCATGGGCTTGGTCTTCTGGATCGGTCGCCGGTGAGGTGAAATCCCGGGCCATGAGGTCGAGCATCTGGCGCGATCGGGCGGGCGAGACGCAGTGGCCCAACGCCATCTCAAGCATCAGGCGCGCGGTGGACTCGGTGGTGAGGAAGTTGCGCCGGGGTTCGAAGGAGGCGATGGCCTGGCTCTCGCGGCCGTAGGGACCCTCGCACCAAGGCTTCTTGCTGGCGTTGACCGTGGTGGGGTAGCCCTGGGTGTGGAACCACCGGGTGACCGCGGCGCGTTGGTCCACCCACGTCTTCAGTTCCGCCTCGGGCAGTTCCGGGCCGCTGGTGGTGCTGGTGAGCAGGTCGATGAGGTAGTGGGTGGGCTCGTTGTACGATTCCACGATCATGTCGCGCAGGGCGCGGCGGACCTCGGGCCTGTCGGCGATCTTCCCGTCTTCCATCCAGCGATGGACGGCCGCCTGGTAGAAGAGCTTGATGACGCTGGCTGGGTAGACGGGTTCCGAACCCCGGACCGAGGCGAAGACGGGTTGTTCGGGTCGTTCCAGATCTACGGCCGTCACGGCGAGTTGATCCGCCTTCAGAGGCGAGGCCCAAGTCCTGGCCAAGGTTCGCGCCACCGCCTGATCGACCGACCGTTGAAGGGCGGGGGAACGGGCTGCTGTGCCGTGGCCGGCGAGGTCTCCGGGTGCAGCGACCGCGACACCCAGCCCCAGGCTGGAGAGAGCGATGGCGGCAATGATGAGTTCAATCGCGTTTCTCATCAGGTCGCTCCAGAAACCTCATGACCGTGTCGCCGTGGCGCATGTCTTTGCGCTCTTTCCAGGTGGCGGGGATTTCCAGCGTGTCGCGCTTGGTGTGTCCGACCACGAACAGTCCTCCGGGAGCCAGAAGCCCAGGCAAGACGATGTCATCGAGCAGCAATTGGGCGAGGGAGGTGGATCGTCGGCCGACATTCTTCTCGCCATAGGGCGGGTCGGCGATGATTAGGTCGAATTGGCGTCCGCTCTGAGCCAGTTGGGGAAACACCAGAAACACATCCTGAACGCGCAGGTTGACGGCGGTGATGGGGAGTCCTGAAGAGGCCAGATTCTGTCGGAAGAACCGGGCGTGTTTCTCGGACTTCTCAATGCTGACCATTTCCCGGGCGCCGCGGCTGAGGCATTCGAGGCCCAGCGCCCCGCTGCCGGCAAACAAGTCCAACACCCGGGCTCCATCGAGGAAGGCTCCCAAACTGTTGAAGACCGCCAGCTTGACCTTGTCGGGCGTGGGTCGAACTCCCAGTCCTTCTGGGACCTTCAATAGTCGTCCTGCGGCCAGTCCTCCAATGATTCGCACGCCCTGAGAGTGGGCTCCAGCGCCCGGTCGGCAAGCATCGGTTGAAAGCCTGAATTGACTCCCGGCGCGATGGGGCAACATTGCTTCCAATGAAACGATCCTTCTTCAACGGCCTGATCTCAGTCGCCACCCTGACCCTCACTACCCTCACTATGATTGCAGCCACTCCGCTCCAGGAGGTCAAACTCAAGGACATCGACGGCAAGGATACCTCTCTCAAGGCTTACTCGGGCAAGGTGCTGTTGGTCGTGAACGTTGCTTCGCAGTGCGGTCTGACCCCGCAGTACAAGCAGTTGGAAGCGGTCTACAAGAAGTACCACGGGCAGGGTCTCGAGGTCCTCGGGTTCCCATGCAATCAATTCGGAGCCCAAGAGCCGGGTACGGCCGAGGAGATCAAGACCTTCTGCTCCACCAAGTACTCGGTGAGCTTCCCGCTTTTCGCCAAGCTGAACGTCAACCCGCCGGAGCAGCATCCGTTGTACTCGGTGCTCACAGGCAAGGAAGCGGCGTTCCCCGGACCGATCGAGTGGAACTTCGGCAAGTTCCTCGTGGGCCGTGACGGCAAGGTGTTGCACCGCTTCAGCCCGCGCACCCAGCCCGATGCGGCCGAGGTGGTTGCGGCCATCGAGTCGGCCTTGAAGTTGAAGTGATTTTGCTTCTGCGGGTCCGAAGACCGAGGATCGGTTCATTCGGATGTCCCTCGGGACCCCGCAGTTCCAATGAAACGAAAAAGCCCGCCGTTTGGCGGGCTTTTGAGTTCTTTGGTTTCCCTTCGGATCAGTTCCGGGGCAGGGCGACCACACCGGTCCGGGTCAGATCGAGGATGCCGAAAT
The DNA here is from genome assembly GCA_945861075.1 of Akkermansia muciniphila. GTDB lineage: Bacteria > Verrucomicrobiota > Verrucomicrobiia > Limisphaerales > UBA9464 > SXXZ01. Next base: position 108 of record CAMATE010000246.1, on the reverse strand, counting down.
CCTTCACCAGCAGCAGGAACTGGTTGATCTTGGTTTCAGCTCCGGTGATTTCGATCACGATGTTGTCCGGTTGCACGTTGACCACCTTGGCTCGGAACAGCTCAGCGA
>CAMATE010000245.1 GCA_945861075.1 Akkermansia muciniphila | reverse complement strand
ACGAAGGCAAAGGTAAGATCATCGACGTGCTGACCGAGCAGTCGGAGGTAGTGGTCCGCACGCAAGGTGGCAACAACGCGGGCCACACGGTCTTCGTGGGCAAGGACAAGTACGTCCTGCACCTGATTCCCAGCGGCATCCTCCGCTCGAACAAGGTGTGCGTGATCGGCAATGGCGTGGTCATGGATCCCGTGGGCTTGGTCAAGGAGCTTGATGGGTTGGCTAAACTCGGTGTCTCGGTCACGCCCGACAATTTTCGTATTTCTGAGACGGCGCACGTGGTGTTCCCGTGGCACCGGGAGTTGGACGGGGCTCGCGAGGCCCAGAAGGGCGACAACAAGATCGGCACCACCAAGCGCGGCATCGGCCCGACCTACGGCGACAAGGTCGCTCGGGTGGGATTCCGGGTGTTGGACTTGGTGAACCGTGAGCGTTTTCCGGCCAAGCTGCGCGAGCGCTTGGACGAGAACAATGCGCTCATCCAGTCCCTGGGAGGCACGCCGCTCAATTACGATCAGGTTCTCGCCGAATACACGGCCGCCGCCGATCGGTTGCGCCCGTTCGTCACCAACACGGTGGTATTCCTCCACGAGGTGACCCAGCGGGGCGGCAACATCTTATTCGAGGGAGCCCAGGGAACCTTCCTGGACATCGACCACGGCACCTATCCCTTCGTCACATCGTCCAACACCACTTCCGGCGGTGCGTGCACGGGTTCCGGAGTGCCTCCGAACCGCATGGACAAGGTGATTGGCGTGCTGAAGGCCTACACCACCCGCGTGGGCGGCGGACCCTTGCCGACCGAGAGCGCCGAGGTGAGCGATCTGCTGCACGGCATGGGTCGTGAATTTGGTTCAACGACCGGCCGGGCCCGTCGTTGCGGATGGTTCGACGCCGTGGCCACCCGCCACGCGACCATGGTCAATGGCATCGACGAGCTGGCCATCACCAACATCGATGGTCTGGATTCCCTGAAGACCCTTCAGGTGTGTGTGGCCTACCGGGCCAATGGTCAAACCTTGCGGCATTTTCCGGCTGATCACGACATCTTGGCTCAGTGCGAGCCGGTGTACGAAACCTTCCCCGGTTGGCAGACCTCGACCGAGGAGGTCACCCGTTGGGAAGACCTTCCGGTGAACTGCCGCAACTACCTGCTGGCCGTTTCCCAAATGACCGGCGCTCGCTTGACCATCGCCAGCGTGGGCCCGGCCCGGGCACAGACCATGTTCCTCTGAGGTGTGCCCGTGAGCGCCGAGCCCAAGCTGTCTGCGGCGGCACAAGCCAATTTGCCGACCCATGTGGCCGTCATCATGGACGGCAACGGGCGGTGGGCGAAGCAGCGTGGGTTGCCTCGGGTGGAAGGGCATCGTAACGGCGTGGAGTCGGTCCGGACCATTGTCCGGGCCGCCGCTGAAGTGGGTATCAAGTACCTGACGCTGTACGCTTTTTCGGTCGAGAATTGGAACCGGCCCAAGGATGAGGTGGATACCCTCATGAAGTACTTGGCTCGCTTCCTCAAGAACGAGATCGGGGAACTCAATCGCAACAACGTCCGTCTCGAGGCCATTGGGCAAATTTGGCGCCTTCCGGAGGCGGTGCAGGAACAGTTGGCCAAGACCCGTGCGGCCTTGTCCAAGAACAATGGCCTGACCTTGATTTTGGCCCTGAGCTATGGCGGGCGAACCGAGTTGATCGAGGCCACGCGGGCCATTGCCGACAAGGTGAAATCCGGTTCGCTGGATCCGGCTGAAATCAATGAACGGGTGATCTCAGAGCATTTGTATACCCGCCATTGGCCCGATCCCGATTTGATGATTCGCACCAGCGGCGAGATGCGCATTAGCAACTTCCTGTTGTGGCAGTTGAGCTATGCGGAGTTTGTGATCACGCCGACATTGTGGCCGGAATTTCGCAAGGCGCACCTGTGCGAGGCCTTGGAAGAATACGCCCGCCGGCACCGTCGGTTCGGCGGGGTTTGATGGACCGGAGTTGGGGCCTGCAATGGGTCTACCGATGAGATCTACCGCTTCGGCCGGTCGGGCCGGGGGCAACGCAGGAGCAGCGGCCGAGCATCTTGTGGGTTGGATTTGCGCGGATACCCGTTGTTGTCGATGAGCAACCAGATGTTGTCGGCATCCACACTCAGCCCTTCGAAGAATCCGTACGGCAGCAAGTGCTGATAGGCGTACTTGGGGTCCATTTCGATGGGGAAATAACTGAAACACAGTCGCACGGCATGGGTCTGCGGGTTGATGCACAGGACCCTCCGGTGTTCGCGGCACAAGGCCCAGAGTTCGCCATCAAACCAGCAAAGGTCAGTGTAGTGGATATCGTCACCCGAAGCTCCCGGGGGCTTGGCCTGGAAATCACCCACCACCCGCAGGGTTTTGCGGTCGATCTCGATGATGCGCCCGGTGTCCCGCTCATTGGCCACATACAAGAACCGGTCGCCCACAGCCACACCTTCGTAGGAGGCGTTTCGATCGGTTTTGCTGAACCAGCGCGAAACTGGCGACCAGTCGATCGGTAGTCGTTCCAGCGGTTGACCTGGGGCTGGTTGTTTTAGGATCCAGCGGAGGTGTTCCTCACTGAGATAGAGGGCACCCGCCGTATCGATGCCGATGCCTTCGATGTCCCAAGGTAGGTCCCGGCCTGGAGTCAGTGGGGTGAACAAATCTGGGGAGAGTCCGGAGTAAGGGACCAGCACGGCTTCAGTTCCCGATCCAGGAAATTGGATTTCGAAGAGTCCGGTTTCCTTGTCGTTGACGGTGAGCAGTCGACCGTCGGGCAGGCGAACCAAGGCCGACGCATCGAACCGGGCGCTGGGCGGTGTCAGGGTCCAAGACTCACCCACCGTGAGGGGCAGGGTTCGGGTAGTGGAGCCGGCGGGTGGCTGGGATGTCGAGCAACCGAACCACAAGGCGGCTGCGCAGGCGATCAGAGAGAAGATCCGTTTCAACGATCTGAGCCTATGCGTTCTGGTGTCCGAAATGCAGGAGGAAAACCGTTTTATCCCGACGCAATCCCCGTTACTGTTTCTCCAACAGGTCACCTATCCGTAACATGACGCACACCTTACCATCGTCGGGTTTGGAAACAGGCATCCTCCAGAGTTCCTCGTTGTATCGGGAGTTTCTCTCCGAGAAGGAAGAGATCCTGAAGCACAAGTGGATTGAATCGGAGAAAGCCGGGCACGACATAGGATTTGATGCGGCCTTGGTGGATTGGATCACCAAGCACCGAGCCAGTTGGAGGCGTTCCCGGACTTCTGGATCCCTTACCTGAAGCGACAGAGTGTGTTCGCTCGATGGTCTTCTCGGATGAGCCGAGAAGGCGTGCGGACACAGTTCGGACCATGAGTTCCCTCCTTCTGGATTCAGCGGCTTTGCAGCGCACCTTCGCGCGCATGGCCCATGAAATTGCCGAGGCCAACCCGGATGTTGGCTCGTTGGTGTTGGTGGGGATCCAAAGGGGCGGCGTTCCTGTGGCGCGGCGGCTTGCGTTCGAATTGGGCCAAGTATTTGGCCGGCCGGTTCCCTGTGGTACGCTCGATGTCACTTTTTATCGGGATGATTTGAATCAACGCACCGCACCGACGGTGAACCCCACCGAGATCCCGGGTGATATCCAGGGCAAGACGGTGGTGTTGGTGGATGATGTGTTCTTCACTGGCCGGACGATTCGGGCGGCGATGGATGCGCTCCACGAATTCGGTCGCCCCAGTCGTGTCCAGTTGGCCGTGGTGATCGACCGAGGCCATCGGCAACTTCCGATCCGACCGGATGTCGTCGGCAAGGAGGTGGCGACTTTGCTGAGTCAGTCGGTGCAGGTGCGCTGTTCCCAAGGCGGTGTTGATGATGGAGTCTTCCTGCGCGACACTGCCACGCTGTCGTCGGCCCCCTCTGTTTCATGATCTGGAATCGCAAACACCTGCTCGATCTGCAGAGTCTCTCTGCGGAGGAGATTATTCACGTGCTGGATACGGCCCGTGAGTTCAAGGCCGTTGGAGAACGGTCGATCAAGAAGGTGCCGGCTTTGCGCGGCAAGACGGTCATCAATCTCTTTGTCGAACCGAGCACCCGTACGCGGATTAGTTTTGAATTGGCGGCCCTGCGCCTCAGTGCCGATGTCATCAATTTCTCGGCGGAAGCCAGTTCGCTGAAGAAGGGGGAAACGCTCAAGGATACGGCTCGGAATCTGGAGGCGCTCAATGCTGACATCATCATTTTGCGGCATGGCGCCAGTGGGGCGCCGCATTTCCTGGCGCGTTTTCTGGGGGCGCATGTGCTGAATGCCGGCGACGGAGCACATGAGCATCCGACGCAGGGGTTGCTGGATGTTTTCACGATCCGGGAAAAGAAGGGTCGGGTGGATGGGCTGAATGTGACGATTCTGGGGGATATCCTCTACAGCCGGGTGGCTCGCTCGAATATCTGGGCGCTGACCAAGCTGGGAGCGAAGGTCACGTTGTGTGGTCCGCCGACGTTGGTGCCGAAGTCATTTGAGGCGTTCGCTCCGAATGTTCGGGTGACTTGGAATGTCGAAGAGGCGCTGCGGGATGCGGATGTGATCAATTTGCTGCGGATCCAACATGAGCGGCAGAAGGCTTCGATGTTCCCGAGTACGGGGGAGTATGCGGCGTTGTTCGGGCTGAACACGGCTCGGATGGCCAAGGTGAAGTCGGATGCGTTGATCATGCATCCTGGTCCAATCAATCGGGGGGTGGAAATTGCGAGCAGTATCGCGGATGGACCTCAGTCGGTGATCTTGGAGCAGGTGACCAATGGGTTGGCGGTCCGTATGGCGGCGCTGTACCTAGTCAACGGCGGTGCGTCGCTTCAGGTGGCAGGTTGACTGCTGCGGGGTCAGTCCCGCATATCTACACAAAAGGGGACACTCTTTACTATAAACGTGTTCCTTGAGGGGCTCCGCGGGAACGGTCCTGCGCTCGCAGGGAAGCTCGGGGGAGGATTGGCTTTTGCGCTGCGCGCGGGGTTTTTTGTGGATCGCTTCCAGTGCTTGCTCCGGTCCGATCCCGCTGCCGCCTGCTGGGCGTATGGTGTGGGAGGAGGGTGAGGCTTTCAGCCTTTGGATAGGGGAGCGCTCAGAGTTTTCTCGGTTTGTTGTGGGGAGGGCTGCGCTGTGGTTCTGGCGATGGGGTGGCATGCCGTGGGGGGCTCCGCGGGAACGGTCCTGCGCTCGCAGGGAAGCTTTGAGGGAGGATCGGCTTTTGCGCTGCGCGCAGGGTTTTTTGTGGATCGCTTCCAGTGCTTGCTCCGGCCCGATCCCGCT
>CAMATE010000244.1 GCA_945861075.1 Akkermansia muciniphila | reverse complement strand
GCACCGGCGTTCTTGGCATAGTCGAGGAACTGCTCAAGGGACTTCGCGCCGTGCTGGGCGCCTTCGATCGAAGCGTGGTAGGCGTTGGGCATAAAAATGGTGTCGATAGAATTACCGGACGATGGACGGACGTGGAACTAACCGCTGGAACCAATGCAGGCAAATCGAAACCGCCAAATTCTATGTTTTTCCAACAAAGACGAGCCAGTGATTCAGCGGGAAATCTCTAGGCAGAGCAGATGAGCCCGATCCCTGAAGAACAACCGTCCGAGCGCCAACGCAGGCAGGGCGCGTGCTCCCGAACTCCCAGCCTGGAATCGACCCTTTTCAACAGGCTTCTCTGGGTTGGCTTCCAAAACGCGCACTTCGCCACTCTCCATGAGCAGCAGGAGTTTCCGACCCGCCGCCAAAACCGATCCCGATCCGGCCCGCTCCAACGACCAACCGACCTTCCCGGAGCTGGCCTCGATGCAGCGGAAGTCGGGACCGGATTCCTGGCGTCCATGGAATCCATACAGAAAACCATTCACCAACACAGGAGTGGCAAAGTGAGATGATAGGGACTCGTCACCTGACCACGCTGGCCGAAGAGTCTTTCCATCGGGTTTGAGCAAAACAGCCCCAACGCCATAGCTGGAGGTCATAAAGACTCCGTCGCCCACGGCGATGGGCGAGGCGGCATTCACGCTGGCATGCATGCGAGCTCGCCACGGAAACCGAGCCCGCTCCGCACCGTTGGCCGGATCCAGCGCCAACAAACCGGCACGGTTGAAACACAGGACTTCCTGCTGACCGGCCCGTGTTCGCGGCACTGGGGAACCATATCCGGCTTCGTCGGTTCCAGCCTTCCAGAGAACCCGACCGTCACTGACCGCAAAAGCCACCACGCAAGCCTCCGGGCCACCCACCTGAACGATCAACTGATCGCCGAGCAACAACGGTGAACTGCCAAAGCCGAAGAAGCCGGGCTCGGCTCCAAACCGCTCCGCGCAGTACACTTGCCAGAGAAGACGCCCCTCGGTCGCTGAAAGCGCTCGGAGCTTGCCGGCGGCTCCGAGAGCGAACACCCGTTGGTGATCGGCCGCTGGAGTGGCGGAGGGACCTTCAGTCCCACCAAATTGGGCCGAATACGACGTGGGCAAGGCGTGTTTCCAACGCAGGCTTCCATCCGTCACGTGATAGGCCGACAGCACCTCCTGACCCTCCGAGCGATGGAACAAATAGACGCTGTTGGACACCACGATCGGTCCGGAAAAACCCTCGCCGACCGCCGCCTTCCAGCGCAATGGCCAGCCTTCCTTGGGCACCGCATCCAAAGCCGTTGAAGAGCTTTGCCCATCGCGGGTCGGGCCAAGGAATTGCGGCCAATCTGCTGCCGCCGAAGCCGAAGAAACGGCCACGCTGAGAACGGCGATGACGGAGGCGAGGAGTCGAACAGAGCGGCGGATCATGGGGACAAGCGCTTCAAGGATTGCCCGCCGATAAGACTCCCACCGCCGGCGCATGTCCATGGGGTTTGGGGCCCGTCAGCGCTCCGAATCCATCCCCTGAGCGTCACCGCTGCGGATCAGCTCGACCGAAGGCGCAGGGATGTTTGCTAAAATGACGCTGCTTATTTTTTGTCGGCACCGGTCACATCTATAGCCATGGAGATCTTGTTGGCACCCGCGGCCTTGATTGTGTCGAGCACCCGCAGCACATTACCATGGGTCGTTTGGTAATCGGGCTTCAGATAAAACGGATAGTTGGTGTTCGAGGCCACCTTGGCTTCCACACGTCCCGCCAATTCCGAAAAGGGAAGCAGCTTACCACCCACCTTCAAGTCGCCCTCGCGATCGATGACGATCTCCATCATGTCAGGCTTTTCCGACGACTTCGGGGCGACGGCCGACGGCAGATCCATTTGCAAGGTGCGCAGCCGATTCATGGTCAGGGTGACCATCATGAACGCGGCCAAGAGGAAAAACATCACGTCAATCAACGGGATGATCTCAACACGGGCTTTCTTGACGGAGGTGGGCGATCCCAGGTGCATAAGGGCGTGTCGGTCAGGGGAGAATATTAATTCCGACTGCGTTCGGCTTCCTTGGTCACGAAGGACACTCGAGTAAAGCGGGCGGAACGCACCTGCTGAAGGACCCCGCCAATGGCCCGGTAGGGGGCGGATTTGTCGCCGGTAATAAAGACCGGCGTCTTGGGATTCTGTTTATAGCGCGAGTTCAGTTCCTGGATGAGCGCCGTGGTGTCCACGATATTGGTACCGATGGCGACGGTGCCGTCCTTCTCAACACCAATGTTGATGACATCCGGCTTGAAGTCGTCGGACGCCTTTTTGGCATCGATAAGTTCCATGGGCCGAGTCTTCGACTGCTGCAGGCTTAAGGACACCATCATGAAGGCGGCCAAGAGGAAGAACATCACGTCGATCAGGGGCACGATTTCGATGCGTGCCTTCTTAATCGGGACGGGCGAGGAAAACTTCCCTCGCTTCCCGCTGGTTGATGCGGCACTTCGGCCGCCTCCTCCTCCAGCCATAGGTCAGGCGTTCTTGGCTGCGGTTTCGCGGCGGAAGGCCACGGTGTCAAAGCCTTCCTGCTTGGCCTTGGTGACCATGACCTCGACATTGGTCGCAGCCGTCTCGAGGTCGAACTTCAGCGCCTCCATCATCTCATTGTAAATATTGAGAAAGAAGACGCCGATAATGGCGATACCCAGACCGGCGGCCGTAGCGATGAGTGCCTCGCCAATGCCGCCCTGGATCTCAGTCATGGCTCCAGCGATGCTCGATTCGCCCATCTTCTGGAAGGAACCCATGATGCCGGTCACCGTGCCCAGCAACCCGAGGAGCGGGGCCAGCGTAATGCACGTGTCGATGAGCACCATGAACCGCCCGGCCCGCTTAATTTCCATGCCGGCGGCCACTTGAAGCGCACCTTGGAGGGATCCGTGCAAGTGAGTCAAACCGTGGTAAATCATGCGCACGACCGGATCGTTCGATCCCTGCGTCTGGGCGACGGCCGCCTTGAAGTCGCTGTTTTCCATCGCGCCTAAGGTGTTTTCTAACTGGGTCGCATCGCGACGACGCCCAAGGAGAAACCAAAATATTCCGCGCTCAGCGACGACCGCAAACAGGATGATGGCAACAAGAGCGATCGGATACATGATCGGTCCGCCCTTGGTGAAGTATTCGGCTAGGGTATTTGCGAGCATTGTGGCGTCAGTCGGGTGGGTTAAAAAACGACGGTTTGGGAATCGGAAGGGGTTAGATCGAAAGTCTCAAGATGTCACCGAAGGCGGTATTCGAAGGGAATGATCCAGTCTCCGGCATCCTCAGGGCGGAAACGCCAAAGTCTGCGAACATGCTGACGAAAGGCATTGTCTAGTGTGGAGCTTCCGGAAGAGGCCAGAAGCTTCAATTCCGTGATCCCACCGGTGACATCAATCGTAACCAGATACTCCCCTGATCCAGTTTCTCGACGGATTTGTGCTTCCCGGGGATAGGAAGGTTCTGGTGTGAAACGTCCGGTACCCGCCCCCTTGCCGGCGTCGAAACGACGGGGTCCGGTCGGAGCCGCCGAGACGTTACGGCGGGTCTCCCGTGGCGGAGGCACGGCGAAGTTGGGGTCCTTGGAAATAATGACCGGCCCCTTCACTTCGACAGCGAACGCGACATTGGCATCGGCCGGTGCCACCACGACCGCGGGCACAGACACCGGTTCGGCCGGAGCAGGCTCATCGGGGGGGAGTTCATCCTCGGTCAGGACTTGCTGCTGAGTCTCCTGTTTGAATTCACGGACCTCCACCGGCTGGACCACGTCTTCAGCGGTAAACTTCTGGAGTGCAAGGCCAGGAGGGTGAGCAATTCCGAACACTCCGCTTGCCAGAAAGAGCGCACACACCGTGTTCATCCAGATCAAGCGTCGACCGGTGTCCTCAGCCGCCTGCGGGAGACTGGATCGATACAACTCGGATCGTAGCGTGTAAATGGAACCCACGGCGACAGAAGCAAACGCGGCCCTCATAATTAGAAATTCCTCCTGGAAACAGGGCGGCCGCTAGGAGAGTGGTCCTGATATTCTCGGCGTTGAAGGTCTACTCTAGAAGGTGTGCGGAGGCCTAGCCCCACGGCATCGTTTCGAATAGGAATACCAATGGGGATCAGCTCCCAAACCGGAGGTTGTTGAATCTCGCTCCACTGTATCGTGCTCCACTGTATCGTGCTCCACTGTATCGTGCTCCACTGTATCGTGCCCCGCTGTATCGTGCCCCACTGTTTTTCAACCCACTGACGCAAACCATGCGCCCACGCTCTCAAGAGACCGGTGACACCAGTCTTGGAACAGACAATCTGTAAAAATTGAGCCAGATATCTCATTTCCGCTGCTGATGTTCTGGGAAGCGAACTTTGTGCCATTCGAACGAATCGTGAAGCATTTGGAATGTCATTAAAATTCATCATTCAGCACCTATTTGATGGGTGCGCTTCATGATTAAGGAGAGATCCCCCGAGATAATCCACTTCCGCCCGAAACTCCACGTTTCAATTGCGCGGAGTCAGGACCACCTGGGTCCCGGTGATAATATCGTGCAAGGCGCGCTGTTCCGGAGCCAAGACCATGAGGTACCCCAAACCGAAACTAAGGACGCTGAGCAATTCGGCACAGTAGCGGCGAAAGGCCCCTCCATAACCGAGCGGCAAACCTTCGAGGGAGACCACGCGGAGGCCCAGCAGCCGTTTTCCGGGAGTGGCTCCGAAACGCCCCTGAAATCCCACGCTGTAGACCAGGCTCACTGCGGTGTAGATCGCCGTGAAAATCAGTTGGAACCTTAACAGCAACCAAAGATCGGGCTGCGCATCGCCGGTCAACTCCAGCTGCCCCTGCACTTGCTGCAGAAGATCCTGGAGAGATTCACGCCAAGGCATCACCACCAAGTTCGCCAAAAATAAAATCACCATCCAGTCAGCCACGAAGGCCACCAGGCGGGGCACAAACCCAGCTCGGTAGAAAGCCGGAGCCGAGGGTGCTTCGGCCTCGATTTCCCGACGGGGCAGATCCCAGACCAGCTCATGACGCGCCGAAGCCAAGAGCCAACGTTCATCGGCCTCGCTCCAAACCAACGTCGCTGGACCCAACCGCCCCTCCTGGGCCCATTCGCGGAATTCCTCCAGCGAACCAGAGTATTCGCGGCCATCCGAACCAATCATCGTGTAGGGTGAAGACATGAGCGAGGACGCTGACATAGTGCCTCCGTGCAGAATCAGCAACCGACTTCATGATTGAAGATATTTAACGCGGTGCGGTTGAAACCGTCTCCGGTTCCGGGTGTCCTT
>CAMATE010000243.1 GCA_945861075.1 Akkermansia muciniphila | reverse complement strand
GACGAGGTCCGCAAACAGGACCGTGACGCAGGCGTAGCGCTCAGCGATGTTGCGTTCACCCTGTTTGAGCCGTCCGGCGATGGCTGTCGGCAGGATATTCAGGAGGAGCCGCTCAGACTTTTCCTGCTCGATTTTGAGCAATTGTTTTTCCTGCTGCAACTCAAGGAGCCGGAGTCGTTCGAGATCGCGCAGGCGCTTTCGTTCGAGCGATGCAGCCACCCGCGCCCGGAGGAGGACGGAGTTCGTTGGCTTGGGTAGAAAATCTTCTGCCCCGAGTTCAATGCAGCGCACCACGGCCCCGAGAGCGTCGAGCCCGGACGTGACGATGACGGGGATTTGGGTGTGGAACGACTGGTTGCGCAACGCTTCGAGGACTCCAAAGCCGTCCAACCGGGGCATCTCGATGTCCAGCACCAGAAGGTCGAACTCTCGCTGGCGGAGGAGGTCGAGCGCTTCCTGCCCATCCCGTGCCTCGGAAACATTTCGATACCCCAGGGCTTGGAGCATGAGGACCATCAGGGCACGCAGCTGGTCGGAATCTTCCACCACCAGAATCGCCGCGTGTTGGCCCGCAATGTCGGACTCGGCGAGGTGCAATTGGGTCAATTGCTCCGCCGATAGTCTTTGGCCAGCCTCCTTCTGCAAAAGACTGGAAGTACTCATTTCGTAATCTTTTGTCGGCACGATTGAGGAGAATGTTTATCGGAAATGTTTAAAAGAACAAGGTTGGCATTGCCTGAAGCAGCGAACAAATAGGGGTCAGGTTGGTGTCAGGAAATCATGGATAAGGGATTGATCCGATTCACGGAAAGACCGAGGCCGACTTGCTCAATTGCCTCGGCATCAGATCGATGGGCAGCGGTCGCAGGGCGGTAATCAACCTCGCCGAGGCCACCGTGCCCGGGGCGATTCCCATCGCCGCGGCGTGGGTGTCGAGGCCTTGCGGATCCAAACGGGCCAGCACACCGAGGATCCGCTCCGTGGTCAGGGGCGAATGTGGACCCTTCTGATAGGCCTCAAGGAACCGATAGGTGGTTTCTGTGGTGTGGTCTCCGCCCCACTCCGCCAGAAGATCCATCGCACCGAGCACCCCGAGGTCTTTGTACGTGCCGTCCCCGAAGAACGACCATTCCTTGCTACCGTTCTGGATGGCGGCGACATGCTCTTGATACGCGGCATTCCACCGGGTTTTGTGGTCGATATACCCGTCGAGGAAACGCTCGAGGCTCTGCCGGACGGCGACCGGACCTGCCAGTCGGGCGCTGGCAAGGATACTGGTGTCGGGCAGCGTGCTGTCCGTGCGAAGGCCGGAGAACAGGCGGTCTCCCCAGTCGGGCGCAGGATGATCGCCCCGTCGCGCCGACACCGCCTCCAGGTCGAGCCGGTCGGAGGGGAAGGAACGCATCGATTCCAGCGACGAGGAGGGCAGGCGATCCCAAGCGTCGAAGACCCCCTGTTGGGCCAGCGCCCGGGCGACCCAGGCCTGATTCGGCTCAGCCCGCTCGGCTCGGCGCGCCAAGGCTTGGGTCAATTGCGGGTTGGCCCAAGCCCCCAGGGCCTCCAGCAGCGGAGGCTCTAGTTGGTTCCATTCAACGGTCGCCAGTCGCCGGATCAGAAGAGGGATCGAAGGGGCATCCTGGGTCTTGGCCAAGACGGTGGCGGCCAAGTTGGAACCCTCATCGGTCCGGGCCGCCCATTCCCTGAGGAACGCGGTGCCGGCGAGATTGCCGTACCGATGGAGGAGTGCTGCCGCCTTCACCCGGTCGGTGGGCGACTTCAAGTTGATCAGGGCCGTGGCGAGCCGCTCCAGGACCAGCGGCGGGAAGGGTTCGTCGAAGCGGTTGAACACGGCGTCTAGGACATCCTCTGGGGTCTTGTTCCAAGGGGTAGACCCGAGGTGTTCGCCCCGCTTCTCCGCCTCGATCGCCTCGTTGGCTGCGCGGAGCAAGGCTTGGGTCTGCTGTGCTTCGGGGGATGAGGGGTTCGTCGGATGGCCGGCCTCCTCCGCGGCGGGTGCGTTGGAGCCGTTGACCTGGGTGCCCGAGGTCTCGTCGGAGTCCCCCGGCCGAAGGGGCATCAACCGGCGCGTTCCCCACATGAGACCAAGCAACACCACGAGGCCTCCGAGGATCCAGGATTTCTTCATGGGGTGCGCAGCAGCTTGATGACGCGGGCAACTCGAGGACCATCGGCCCAGCGTCGCGAATCCGTCAAAGGGGAACGGGGTCCGGCAAGGTTTTTGATGGTTTTCGGTCACCTGAGAGCAGGCCGCGAGGAGGAGGGCCAACTCCGCGGTTGGGGACCCGTAAACTGCGCTGGTGGCTGGGTTCAAGCGAATCACACCCGTCGGGCTGCGCCGGACCACCGGGCGGTCGCAATGGAAAAGCGCTGATGAAGGCCAGCCCACAAAGCCCAAGTGCCTGCAAAAGCGACCACAGCTTGACGGAATCCCAGCCAGCCAGCGCAAAACGACGGTCAAGAAACGTCGCCCGTCTGCGATCCGGGTGAGGCCAATACTTCGATGAGGTAGCGCAGTTCCTCCTGCACGTCGTCGCCGTCCGTCAGGGTCTGGGAAATCTCGGCCCGCACGGCCTCCCGGAATCGCCGCCGCAAGCGGTGGATGGCCACCTTCAGCGCGCCTTCGGTGAGTCCGAGTTCCCGCGCGAGGTCTGTGGGCGACGGAAGTTCGTCGCCGACCAGTGCCGGCTTGAGGCGCTCGAAGTGGGCCGACTTGCCAGCCGATCGCAAGTCGTTCTCGACCGTCGCCAGAGCCCTCTCAAGCAGGGTGAAGGCCCACTCGCGGTCGAAGCGGAACGGGTCGAGGCCAGCGGTGGCCGGCTCGGCTATCCCATCTTCGGAAAGCGACGCGATGGGGACACCGCCGCCGCGTTTGAGTCGGCTGGCCCGTTCGCGCAGGTCCGACTCGAAATGCCGGAGCGCGCCCAGCAAATAGGAGCGGAATCGCCCGCGGGCCGGGTCGGCCCCCTCGATGCGGCCGCCAGCCAGCACGTGGGCGAAGAACTCCTGGGCCCATTCGCGCGCCTCGTCGTCCGTGCCATGCCACCGCCGGAGCGTCTCGAAGACCGGTCGCCAATACGCCTCGCACAGTTCCGACAACGCCGCCCGGGCCTCCGGCGTCGTGCCCCGCGCCCGCGCCACCAGCGACCAGCGCGTGGGGGCGAAGCCGGCGATAGGCGATCGAGAGTCGGTCATGGGGGCGTGCTTCGGTGGGGCAACGGATTGGAGGGGTTCCGGCGCCACCATTCCCAGGCGAATGGCACTCAAGCGCTGGATCGGCTCAAGCGGTCTCGGAATCGAGTCTCGAACAGCTACGAGAAGTCATCACCTGAGTTTAGTACCAACCATGTTGAACAGGAGTGCGCGGAATCGCTCTTCGGACATTGGCTGAACCGATCCGTCCCCCAGCAGGGCCGATCGGACCTGCGTGTCCGGATCCGGGGGCGAAACGGCAAGCATCTCGTCGGGTGACGAGTTCGTCCCACTGATTGCGAGGAAGAACAGGTAGGGTTTGCCGGTTCGGGGGTCTGTCATCTGGTCTTTCCGTCCGAAGAGTCCTAGCTGCTGGAACTGTTCCCAGTTGGCTCGATACGACGGGCTGGCCCGGCTGAGGCTTTGTCGGAATTGCGCTTCGGACATTGGCAGAACCGACCCGTCCCCAAACAGGACCGTTGGGTTTTTGAGGTCCGGCCCGCCGAGCGCCACGGCGATAATCGGGTTGGGTGATGTGTCCGTGAGGTCCGTTCCAAAGATCACGACGGGTTGGTCGGTGAGGGTATTGATATTTGAGATCAGACCTTCAAACTCAAAGGTTTTGAGCGCCAATCCGATATCCTTGAGCCGATTGACACCGGCGATCCGGTCCGCGTGGGCCTTGTTTTGCTGGAGGAACCGGACGGTGACGGTCAGTAGAGCCCATGCCGCGACGAGCGCGACCGCGACTGCCCTGACAACCCGGGATCCCGTCCATGGGCCGAAGCGTCTCCAGATCGAAACTCGCTTCGCGGGCTCGTCCCTCTCCTGGCTTCCGGTTTCCGCCAAGCCCTCGACTTCGGCCCTCACCTGATCGGCGGTTTGCTGGCGCAGGTCCCGTTCCTTGGCCAGCGCCCGGAAGACGATGTCGTCCACGCGGGCATCGAGGCCGGCCTTGATCGACGGGGCCGGGAAGCGGCCGAGGGGAAGCTCCCCGGTGAGCAGCTCGTAAAACACCACCCCCAGCGAAGAGATGTCGGCCCGGTGGTCCACCTGCTCGGGCGTCTCCACTTGTTCTGGAGCCATGTAATGCGGCGTGCCGATCCGGGCCCCGGTGCGGGTGAGCGTGTACGCCTCCGCCGCCGAGGCACCCGGGCCCTCGAGCAGTTTCGCGATGCCGAAATCGGCAATTTTCACGCGGCCCTCGGCATCCAGCAGCAAGTTCTCCGGCTTGATGTCCCGATGCAGCACCCCTTGCGCATGCGCGGCTTGCAATGCCTCGCAAATCGGCGGAATGAGCGCCAGCGCCTGTTGTGGCGTGAAGCGCCCGGATCGCAGCGCCTGGCGGAGGTTGGCCCCGTCCACGAACTCCATGAGCAGGAAGCAGAACCCGCCCGCCTGCCCAAACCCATGGACGCCCACGATGTGGGGATGCCGCAATCGCGAGAGCGTACGCGCCTCACGCTCGAAGCGTTCCACGAAGGCCGGATCCGCAGCCAATTCACGGGGCAGCACCTTGAGCGCCGAGATCCTGCCTGAATCCCGTTCCCGCACCCGGTACACACAGCCCATCCCGCCCGTGCCCAAGTGTCCCAGCACCTCCAGCCCCGGGAAGGCCGAGGCGATCTCTGCCAAGGTCGGCGTCTTCCACGATTGAGGTCCGAGTCCGGCGTCCGTCGGCGCATTCGCCCCGTCCAAGAGACAGCGCGGGCACAAACCACCCGGGGCCCGTTCAGGAATGGGGGACAGGCATCGCGGACAGGATCGCGACGGGAGAGCCGATGAAGGGGCCGGCGTGGATTCCATGTTCATTCACTCCCTCCATGGGGTTTCTACCGCTCAAGGTTACACGAAATCCGTGGCTCTGTCGTGGTCCAGGGTCCGTTGTCCGGATGCGGATCCGAGTTGCGAGTCCAAGTTGCCGCTTCCCACGAACCCTCTTGCAGACAAGAACCCTGCTAGGAACCCAGTCCCAACCCGTTGAGAGGGATCTGCTTTTGGCAACGTAACGGATTCAGTAGGGCGCCCCGGGCGGCAGCGGGATCGGTCCGCAGCGAGCATAGGAACGTCGACATCCTGATCCCCCTCGCGCGGCCGCGCGAAAGCCCAACTGGCCCCAACGTTCCCTGCGAGCGCAGGACCGCTCCCGCGGAGCCC
>CAMATE010000242.1 GCA_945861075.1 Akkermansia muciniphila | reverse complement strand
GAATCCAACACGAACGACTGACCTACCGCTTCGGCGGGCGCGACATCCGGCTCACCGACGTCAAAGGCGAGGTGATCCGGGAAATCCTGGCGTGACCCGATCGCCCATTCCGTTTTCAATCCGTCGACTCCACATCCCACATCGCAGACTCGATCATGAACACCCACAACCCGCTGACACGCCGGACCTTCCTGCGAAACTCCATCGCCGCCATGGCCACCGTGGCCATTGTTCCGAGACACGTTCTCGGCGGCGCTGGCCATACGCCCCCGAGTGAAATCCTCACCCGCGCCGTGATCGGCACCGGCGGCATGGGCATGGGGCATGTGAATTCCATCAACACCACCTGCAAGTTGCTGGCGGTGTGCGACGTGGATTCCAACCACCTCGCCCAGGCGGTGAAGGCCGGTGGCCCCGACTGCAAGGGCTACAAGGACTTCCGCGAGGTGCTGGCCCGCAAGGACATCGACATCGTCCACGTGCCCACCCCGCCGCACTGGCATGCCATCATCTCCATTGCCGCGGCCAAGGCGGGCAAGGACATCTGGTGCGAAAAGCCCATGACCCGGACCATCGCCGAGGGTCGTGCGGTCGTGGCCGCCGTGAAGAAGCACAAGCGCATCTTCCGCCTCAACACCTGGTTCCGCTTCCAAGACAACTTCTACGGCATGGGTGTTCCGGTGAAGGACATCCGCAAGGCCGTGATGCACGGGATGCTGGGCGACGGTCCGCTCAAGGTCACCCTCAACGCCTCGACCGGCTTCGACTGGAAGTTCTATTGGATCGGCCGCACCGACCTGACACCGCAGGCCGTCCCGAATGAACTCGATTACGACTTCTGGCTCGGGCCCGCACCGTACAAGCCTTACCACCCGCACCGCGTCCACGGCACCTTCCGCGGATACTGGGACTATGATGGAGGCGGCTTGGGCGACATGGGTCAGCACTACCTCGACCCCGTGCAGTACATCCTCGGCAAGGACAACGAAAGCCCGGTGGAAATCGAGTCCGACGCCCCGGTGCAAGATACCGATGCCGTCGGCACCTTCCGCACCATCCGGATGAAATACAAAGACGGCACCGAGATCATCTTGGACGGCGACAATAAGGACAAGCAGGCCGCGTTCATCGCCGGATCCAAGGGCAAGATTTTCAAAGGCATGAAGTCCGACATCCCGAATTTCGAGCAGACCCTCAAGGGCCTGAAGGATCCGGAGCCCATGGTCACCGACTTCGTTCAGGCCGTGAAAACCCGCTCCAAGTTCGCCTTGAACGAAGTCAACGGCCACCGTTCCTGCACCTTGGTGAATCTCGCCAAGATCGCCCTGCAAACCGGCCGCGTGCTGCGCTACGACTCCAAGAAGGAGACCTTCATCGGCGACAAGGCGGCCAACGCCTATCTCGATCAGCCGATGCGCGGAAACTGGAAGCTCAGCTAAGCTGGATCTCCGCAAAACTCCGAAGGGTGGGATGTCGGTCGGTCTGTCCGGGCTTGTTGCCCGGGCGCACGACCCAGGCCGTCTGGCATCCCGCCTCAAGGGCCGCATCCAATTCCTCGGTGATGTCGCTGAGGAACAAGATTTCGGAGGCCGGCAGCCCTGCTGCCTCGACAATGGCCTGATAACTGGCCACCGCGCGTTTCGGTCCAGTGGTGGTGTCGTGGTACCCCTCCAAGCAGCCCGTCAAATCGCCGCGATCGCTGTAGGCGAAGAACAGTCGTTGTGCGGCGATGCTGCCCGAAGAATAGATGCGCAGCCGCAAGCCTGACTGATGCCAGAGCCGGATGGATTCCACGGCATCGCTGAAGAACACGCTCTTCAACTCACCCGATCGGTACCCTTCATCCCAGATCAACCCCTGCAGCCACTTGAGACCGGTTTGCTTGGCGTCGGCATCCATGAGTGCGTGAATGCGCGACACCCAAGCCGCACGATCGGAATCTGAGGCGAGGTTCGCAGAAGCACCCTCACCGTTGGAATCCAGCCCTGAATCACGCGCGATTTGCTCTAGTGCACGCAGCACATCGGGTGACGCCTGATGACGCATCAGGAAATCCCCAACCTCGCGTCGCGCATACGGAAAGAGAACGTCGTGGACGAAGGCCAACGGTGAAACCGTCCCCTCGATATCCAACAAGACCAGCCGGCCGCGAAACTCGATCATGCCGAGAGTTCCGGAAGTGTGGCCGCACGCGGAGTTCCGGCCGGCAGGTAGTTCGGACCGAAACACAGCGGTTGGTAACCGACCGCAACATCGCTACCGCTATAAACGGGCGTCCAACCGGCCTTCTCCCGGAACAGTCGAATCGCGCGGATATCCCGATCGGCGCACAAATCAAACCAATGGAGCGTACCAGCGGGCACATTGATCAAATCGCCGGCCATCACCTCGATGGCAAAAATGGGGCCCTGGTTCGGATGGATATGGAACACCCCGCTGCCGCGGACAATGAAACGCACCTCGTCTTCGGCATGCGTGTGCTCCTTGTTGAACTTATCGAGCATGGCCTGAAGGCCGGGAACATCGGCGGTGACATCGATGACGTCGGCCGTGATGTAGCCACCCCGGGCCTTCAACTGATCCACCTCCGGCGCATAGGCGGTCAGGATTTGCTCGGCGGTGGCCTGTCGATCCACCCGACCCGCCACCGGCCACTGTTCATACCAGATGCCATGGGGAGAAAGGTGGGACCGGATGGCCTCCGGATCGGAAAGCACCCGTCCTTCATCGGGAATTCGCAGCAACGCCATGCCCAAAGCTACTGCGGGGCGACAAGCGGGCAACAGCAACAATCCGGTTTCAACCGACCAACTGGCGGGACCTCCCGAAAACCCTGAGAGGGCAACGCTCGGGAGCAGCACCAACGGTCCCTCAACTGCCCCAACCCCGCCGAGTTCCAACCACCTCCATCAGGAACTCCAACACCTCGATGTGTCGCCGTGCCTCGGCCAGATCAGCCCCCCACGTGTAGAGGCCATGCCCCGCCATCAGGAAACCGTGCCGGAGATCAGGATCTCCTTCCGCGATACGCGCTTCGAGCGAAACCGCCAAAGCAGCAATGTCCTGCGTGTTGGGAACCACGGCGATGGAAACACGGGTGTCATGAGTGGAAACTCCAGAGAGACCCTTGAGCATCTCGTAACCGGCGATTTGGAGGCGACCCGCGGGCTGAAGAGTTTCCGACAAAAGGGTGCCCCAAATCGAATGGGTGTGAAGCACCGCTCCGGCTCCCGCCTTCCGAGCCAACACTGTGTGCAATAGCGTCTCGGCGGAGGGCTTGGGATGCGCTGGATCCAGACGCTGCCCTTGCCCGTCCACCACGACAAATTGCTCCGGTTTCAAGCGGCCTTTGTCGAAACCGCTGCCGGTGATGAGCAATTGGAGGGGATCCCGCGAAGTCACCACGCAGTAGTTGCTGCTGGTTCCTAAAGACCAGCCGCGGCGGTGGAAATCACGGCCGGTCTCGATCAGTTCCTGCTTCAATTCCGTGAGCGACAAACCCGTCATGGTTGAAACGGTGTCGGCCGACACCCTGCCGGTCGAGCCGGAAGTCCCGAAGAGCCCGTGACGTTTTACCGATCCAATCGAATATCCAAAGCCAACAAGACGAAGGGAGCCGTGTTGAACGTCACGTGCGCGGCGATGGGTGTCAGAAGATTCCCGGAGTGCTGATACAACAAGCCTAAGAGACACCCGAACGCAGTCAACGGAACAAGGACGCTGAGATTGGCATGGATCAACCCAAACGCGATGGCGGTACCCGACAGGGCCAATCGAGGCCAACCTAGATCCCGGAGAAACGGGTAAGCCACCCCCCGGAAGAGCAACTCCTCAACCCATGGGGCTCCGAACGCGGCCGACATAAAAATCGCAGACCGTCCCCAAATATCCGCCTCGGTCAGGATGCCGACAGCCGTCTGCACCGGCAACTCCACCCCCAGGGTCTTGAGCCATGTACCGATGCCCCACTGCAATCCATAAGCTGCCGGCAGAAAGGCCATGCCACCCAAAACCCCCATCCCCACCGCACGAACACTGCCACCCGCCGACAACCCGAACCCTTGATCCCAACTCCGTCCCTGATTCCTCAAAAAACTGACTATGGCGGCCACGACCGTCCCGTGGAAACAAACCTGCCCAAGCACCAAGGCCTTCCAGGAGTCCGCCGAGTGCGTGCCGGCCGCATTCTGGTTCATCGCCAACGACTGAAGCAGTCCGGAGAGGACGAAGCCGATGAGCACCCGGAGTGTCAGGCGGAGAACTTCCTCGGGTTTCCAATCCCGTCGCTCAATCATAGAGACACCCTGAACCGGATTGATTCCGTTGGGAAGAAAGGGACGGCGCATCGAAATCTTCCGCAAGACGAGGCGAGATTGAGGATCGAGCCATGCTGAGGCCCATGCTGGAGTGCCATAACGATCAATCCACAACTCTCTTGCGGATGAAAACGCAGCCGTTACGAGACTAAATCAGGGTCCCATTCTCCATGGACATCACCCGATCCATCCGCAGCGCCAGTTCCTCCGAGTGGGTGACCACAATCAGTGTCATTCCCTGCTCACGATTGAGTTCGCAAAGCAACCGCCCCACTTCACCGGCAGAAACCCGGTCTAGGGCTCCCGTCGGCTCATCGGCCAAGATCAGCCGGGGTTGATTGATCAACGAACGCACCACCGCTACCCGTTGCCGCTCACCTCCTGAGAGCCGTCCGGGCAGGTGTTGTTCCCGGTTTTCCAGACCCACTCGCTGAAGCAATTGTCTGGCCCGATGAACCAGTTCGTCACTCGCTTGGGACGCCTGCGCCAGCACTGGAACCAGAATGTTCTCCAGAACCGTTAGATGAGGCAGCAGATGGTGGGATTGAAAGACAAAGCCGATGTTCCGATTGCGGAATCGAGCCAACTCATCCCCGTCCATCAACGACAAGTTCTTGCCATCAATGACGATATTCCCGTGATCCGGCTGATCCAAGGTCCCCAGCAAATTCAATAGCGTGCTCTTGCCGGATCCACTGGGACCGACGATGGCCAGGCTTTCCTGGGCAGCCACGGTCAGGTCGACCCCGTCCAAAACCCGGACCTTGTGGTCACCCGCCCAAAACGACTTGGAAACTCCGCGCGCTTGCACCAACGCATAGTTCATGGGGACAGGCTACCGGAATGAATCCCGTTGTCAGGTCTCGCCTTCAAGAAGGGGCCAGGAAGACGCTTCGAGCGGAAAACTTCCGGGAAAATCCGTCCTTCGTGTAACAACGGGGAATGTGAGCAAGTTTCCCCGTAAACGGTTTGACGACACAACGGATAGTGGTTTACCTCGCTTCAGGCCACTGCCGATTGATAGTTACCTCCCAATATGCGTTGTCCCAAATGCGGCGGTCAGGATGACA
>CAMATE010000241.1 GCA_945861075.1 Akkermansia muciniphila | reverse complement strand
AGCGCCTCAAGGTCGGGCCCGGTGCGGCGCAATCGATTGCCGCCTTTGGGTTCGTCGGAACGCGGCTCCGGAAACCGCAATGCCTCTTGGAGTTCCGCGATCTTCCGCTGGCCAGTCCACCGGAAGGTGGGGCGCCCCTTCGCATCGTTCGTCGCGGTGTGGCTCAGGAGGCCGTCCATCAATGGGTGACGGGCGAAGTTCTGATCGTCCGGCACCTTGGGACCCACCAGTTCTTCGAAGGTCAACGGTTCGCGGCGTTGCTTGAGGTGAGCCTCGACCTCCTGCCAGGCCCAGGCCGCCCGGATGCCCTCAATGGCGAAAGCCAGCGAGATCAGCGCAATCAGTGCCACGGCGGCCAATCCCAGCCGTCGCAAAAATCGCCCCCAGACCGTCCAGAACCCGGGTGCGCCGAGCGCCACAGCCCGGCGGTTCCAGACCAGCGGTACCAGCCAGCTCGGCAGGGACAAGGCGAAACACAGACCGAGGCGGGTGGAAAAAGCATCCTCCTCGCACACCAGAATCACGACGGTGCTCAAAACCAGCCCGGTCAGCAGGCTGACGAGCACGCTCCGCCAGAATCCGAAACGGAGGCCGTCGGCGGGGAGCAGTCGGAGTTGTTGCAACGTCTTCATGGGTGAGGAAACCAAAGTTTCTGAATGAGATGAGACTGGGATCTGGAGTCGAGGACGTCGATAGGCCAATCGGTGGCGTTGAGTCGGCGAGGCAAGCTCGCCCCGCTCACGGTGCCGGCGTGATGACGCGATAAAGGCCCGTAGCGCCGGAGGCTGGATCGGCAAGGGAGATCGGACGTGGGGTGGTAGCAGATTCCACTCGCAGGAGCGTGTTCCATGGACCCTGGCTCAAATCGCTCCGCCATTGGACCGCGTAGGTGCGGCCGGCTGAGGCTTGAAACTTCAATCGCAGCTCGCCCCGTGCCGGGATGGCATTCATTGAGAACACCTCGAGCCGCAACGCGCTGGCCGCATCGTGAGGGTCGGTTCCCGCAAGGAATTCGGCCGCGTTGGTGAATCCGTCGCCATCCGGATCGGCCGAAGCGTCCGGTTGCAGCGGGTCGGTTCCGTGCTCCCGCTCCCAGGTGTCGGGAACTCCGTCGCCGTCGGTGTCGGACGCCTGCGTGTCGAACGCTGCGCCGGGTGTTGGCTCTGCGGCCACCCACGCGGTCGGATCGTCGGAAGCCAAGGTCAGGCTGGCCCGTTGCAGCGATGGCCCCAGGCCGTCCGCAGCCGCCGGCCACGGAGACGAATCTCCGTAAGCCATCGTGAAAACCCGGAACCCAAGCGTGTGCCCGAGCGTCAGCGTTTCCCCTCCGTTGTCGAGTCGCCCCGTATAGGTGCCGGTCACCGGCACCCCGGGGAACCGCCCTGCGAAGGAGTTGGGATCCCTTGTCAGCACTGCAAAACCGCCGGGTTCAAGGACCGCGCCGTCTGCGAACCCGAATTCGACCCCGTCGGTGAACCGCAAGCCTGAGAGATCCAAGCGATCGGCACCGGTGTTCTGCAGTTCGACAAATTCGAAATCGTCGCCATCGCGGTCGAGCGAGTCGGGCGGATGATAGAAAAGTTCCGTCGGTTTCAGCGCCGCGTAATCTTGCGCCAAAAAGAACTCGGTCTCGACCAGCGCGCTCCATGTGGTCCCGTTGCGCACCCGAAGGCGCAGGGAGGTCCGGCGGTTGATCGTCACCGGATCGGTGTAGGCTTGGGCTTTGGTCGAAATTCCGCCGCCGACCAGGCGGGGATCAGAACCGTCGGTGGTGAAGTACAGCGTGCCCGTGGCATTGGGGTTCACCAGCGTCACGCGCGTGCCGGCAGTTACTGCTCCGCCGGGCGGACTCGCCAACGGGGCATCCATCGTGGGGTACAAGTTGGCCGAGCGGAACCGTTTCAGCGCCACGACATGGTTACTGGGGAAGAATGTGTTCCGCATCCAGAGGTCGTTGGTCAGCCACTCGCGCTCCCGAACGAACGGTTGCGACGATCGCTGGTAATCGCCCCAACGCGCGCTCTCCGCCACGACGGCCCGGTCGATCTCAGCGATCCGCGTCGACCAGCGCGCCAGGTTGCGCGGGAGGCTCAGGGCGCCGCCATTGAAGAGGTGCTTCTGGATGCGGTCGGCGAAGAGCATCCGGAACTCGGGGTTGGCACGGGCCCGTGCGTACACATAGGTCGGCGTGTCGGCCACGTCGGCCTCGGCATAAATCGGTCCCCACGAGCTGCGCTGCTTGATGAGCGAATTGATGGAGATTTCCTGATCCCACACAAAGAACCGAAATCCGCCGCTCGCGTCGCCCCGTCGACGTGCGGCCCACCAGTTGTGGTTGGGCCAGTCGTCCGAGCCGATGAAGATCGAGAGGATCATGTAATCCACCAGGTTGTTCACATCGAGCAGTACGGGATAAGTCGGGTTGCGCGTGCCGTCGGCGTTGTTGCCCATCAGGCGCTGGTAGTTGGCTTGGCCGGTAAGCCCGGCTCCGGCGGCCGTCATCAATTGCCGCCACGCGGTCGCATCTCCGGCGCGGACTTCCGCGAAGTCGGCCAGCACATCGTACTCGTCGGCATCGCCGCCGAGATGCAGCGCCGCAAACTCGGCGTCGGGGCGCTCGCACACGTTGTAGAGGCCCCAGTACAGTCCGTTGAGGTACAGGTGCGCAAAGGTGCCGTGGGACGAGGCGTGCCCCATGGCGATTTGGCTGTCGCGGACCCACTGGTCGCGGATGTAGCTGGCGTCCTTGCGGTACCAGCGCTTCACGCCGTCGACCAGGGTGTCCCATTCCGCGACCGGCCAAGTGTCGGTGGAGCCCGCCCGGAGGACCAACCGATCGAACCCGCGGGCCGATGTGTCGGGGAACAGCGGGACATTCAGGCGTGAGCTGCCGTAGTCACTGCGGAACACCACGCCGAAGCTGTGCTTGGGGGTGAATCCTTTGTCGCGCGTGACGTTGCCGTGGATGCGCAGACCGGCGCGTCGATGGAACCCGTGGCGGCCGTCCGGATGGATCCATTCGAGACTCGCCTCGCGCTCCCAGGCGTCTTCGCGCCCGCCGGGGTTTGCATAGAGTCCCGCCGGTCCGAAGATGTCGGCTTCAGGCAGCACCAGGCTCAGTGTTGGGAGGCTCGCGAGGGCGTTGGTGAACCCATACCCGGGGATGGCTCCGGACACCACGCGGGCATCCACGCCAAAATCGGCCGGAGCCCCGCCGGGCCAGGTGGCGCCGATGCTGGATGGGCGTTTCTGCGCCGCCACGCTGGCCGGGAACAGGTAGGTCTGGGTGTCGACATCGCTCGGGGCGTGGTCGTCGAGGAATGCCGCCGCCCGCAGCAGCGTGGTGCCAGTCACTCGCATCACCGTGTTTGAACCCGCCGCCCGCTTGCCGTTGGTGAGCGAGGGCACGCTGCCGTTGGTCGTGTACACCAGGGTCGCGCCGGGTGTTTCGGTCCAGATCCGCACTTCGAACGGTTGGAAGTAGAGCCCGCGGTCCGGTTCGAACCGCGTGTCGCCGACGAATCCGGCGACCCCGGGGCCATTGGGTTCACCGGGCGTGGGTTCCGCAAACCAGCGAAGCCCCAGGGATTTGCCGCCGAACAATTCCGGTCGGAGGAGCAGGGTGTCGTCGTCGCGGCTGCGGTTGAGCGCCTGGATCGCCAGCATGTTGCGTCCGGCGCGCAGGAGCGATCCTGAACCGCGGATCTCGATGTCCTCAGCGGTCAGCGCGGCTCCTTCGGGCCGGACGGCCGTTGAGGTGGCGTCGAAGGGGACTGCCGAGCCTGTCCCTCCCGGGGCATTGCGTCGGGCCACCTCGGTTCCGTTGAGCCAGGCCACCAAGCCGTCGTCGTATTGCACCCGCAGCAACAGCAAGTCGAAGGTCGAGGGATCCGTCACCGTGAACGGAATCCGCACCAGAGCCGAGGCGTTGACCCCACGCATCGCCGTTCCGAGATCGGTGGCGATCAGCGGACCGTACCGACGGATTTCCAGCGGCGACGCGCCCGAGGCGAGTGCCTGGATTTGTGCGGCGTTGAGAGCCTCGTCCCAGATCGCCACATCATCGATCCGCCCATGATAGGTGCTCGTGCCGCCAGCTCCGCTGCCGAGGAAGAAGCTCCGGATCGCATTGAGGTTCTCCGTGTTTTTTCCCTCCGCGAGCATCGTGCCGTTCCAGAAGATCCGCTTCGAGTCGCCCTGTTTGAGGAAGGCGTAGTGGTTCCAGCGACCTTTCCATCGGGTGGCATCAGGCACTCCCACCGAGATCCGGTGGAGGCCGGGATCGCAGCATCCGGTGTCCCAGTAGACGACCGAATCGCTCCAAGGCAGGTGGGCATTCAGGGAACGCGTGCCGCCGCCGTCGGGTTGGCTGCCGGCCCAGAACACGCTGTCCTGCGCCGGTTGCGTCGCGCCGCCATACACCCACAGGCTGAGGGTGACCGCATCATGGGCGACCGCCGTGTCGAACATCCCCTTCGCCGCGTCGGGCACCGCCATCGTGCCGGTTCCGGCGCAATTGAGGGACCGGTCGCCGGTGGTGCCCGTTCGTCCGCCCGCGTCGACGCTGAATCCCACGCCGGAAAGCCGGCCATGGTGTCCGCGCCCGCTCCGATCGCGGGCTGAGGCGGGATCAGCTGCATCGTTGAAATCCCAATAGGCTAACAGTCCAGAGCTCACGTTCGATTGGTCGAAGCCCAGCCCGGTGTTTCCCGACGCCCAGCCCGAATCGTCAAACTCCCCGCCCTCGTTCCAGCCCGTGGGCTTGGATTCGGCCGTCGGAATCAGGAAGCGGGCCGAGGCGCCGGTGGCCAAGAGCGGGCTTGCGGCCAAACTCCGGCCAGTCCCGAAGGAGACATTCGGGCGTTGCGGACCGTAGCGATGCTCGCTGGCCACGGTGACCCCGTCGGGCCGCACCAGCGCCAGGTAGCCGCCGCCAGCCGCCAGATCGAAGCTGCTGTGGAGTGGGGCCGCGGCATTGGTCCGGTTCTTGGCCGACGCGAACACGAGGAATCGACCGTCAGCCGGCAGGCTCAAGCGCGGAAAACACCATCGGGTGAGGTGATTGGTGGCGTCGGTCAGGAACCAGCCGCCCAAGTCTACCGGAGTGGCCCCGGGATTGTGGATTTCGATCCAATCGGGCGAGTCCCCGTCTTCGTCCCGCAGACCGCCGGAGTTGCTCGCGAGCAATTCGCTGATCACCGGCGTGGCGGGGCCTTGGGCGAGCGCGCTCGTCCAAAGACTCAGCGCGATAAGCAGGCCAAACGAGACCGGGGGCATGGCCAACGAAACCATCGGGCGAGCCTGCCTGGCAAGCAGCCCCCGTTTGGGAGTCCCGTTCCTCATCGCCCCCCCCCCCCGAGTCCGCGAACTCGATCCGCCGCTCAGGGGATACGCAAATTCCTGTGTTTTGGGCAAAT
>CAMATE010000240.1 GCA_945861075.1 Akkermansia muciniphila | reverse complement strand
CCGGCCGTCGTGCCTTCCGGGATCTCCCGTACCCCATCCAATTGCGCTTGAGCTATGATCCCATGGGACATCGGCTCGGGTTCAAGGGGCACTACGACAACGCCATGGTCGGCGAGCCCCTGTTGCTGCCCAATATTCTGTCCCAGGATGAACGAGACCGGATCAAGCAACTTGACGGTCCGGGCAACAGCGAGTTCGACAAGGTGGTGGAGGCGCTCTACGAGCTCACCCGCAATCCCAATGGTCTCGATCTCAATAAGGACAACATTGCCGATAAGTCGTTCTTGGTCGGTTACCAATACCCGATTAGCAAGACCAACTTCGTCAACGGCACCGCCGTGGGTTACGAGTACGACACCACCCGCATCATTGTCGAATCGCTCCCGGCGGGCCTGAAGGCACTCACTGCGGCTGTGGGTGAGAATATTCCAGCCGTGCCTCGTCCGGGTTCGGCCGCGGTCTTCGCCGGTTCGACTTGGCTCCGCTCCGACTGGATGCCTGTTGGTCCTCAGGAGTCCTTCACCTGGGAAGCTTGGGTGAAACGCGGTGAGAATGGT
This sequence comes from Akkermansia muciniphila, assembly GCA_945861075.1. GTDB lineage: Bacteria > Verrucomicrobiota > Verrucomicrobiia > Limisphaerales > UBA9464 > SXXZ01. Next base: position 4,887 of record CAMATE010000240.1, on the reverse strand, counting down.
CGCGAAGACGTGGTTCTTTCGCGGGGTCTGGACGCCGATGCCATGTCCTTCCGCTTCACGGCGCAGAACCAAGTGGAGTTCGCGCTCGGTTCGGATGTGCTTCGAACGGCCGGCCGCTACACCGATGACGTCAGCAAGTGGAATCATTGGGCAGGAACCTTCAATGGAGCCACCCGTCAGCTGGAATTGTTCCGTAATGGTGTGAGCGTCGCGGCCCTGACCGTGACCCGCTCCTCCTGGTCTGCGGCTGGACCACTGGGCATCGGTGGCAATGCCGGTTCCGGACGTTTCAAGGGATCCATTGACGAGGTTCGCATCTGGCACGGTCAGGTGCGTGATGCCTCGCAGTTGCAGGCCTTCCGCGACCAGACTCTGGTGGCTGGGCAGAAAGGGCTCGTCGGCTACTGGTCCTTCGACCAGTTGGATGGCGACAAATTTGCCGATGTCAGCGGCTTCCGACGGGATCTGGAAGAATTCGGTGCGACCTTGTCCACCTACAACGGGGTGAATCCCGGAACGTTGGCCAAGCTGTACACCATGCCCGATTGGACCGCCCAGAAGCCGGCGACCCTTCGGATGGTGGGTAGCATGGCTGCGGTGCCCAGCCTCCCCAACCTGGACTATGTGGCGATCCGGTTGCAGGCGCTCTTGGTGCCTCCGCTCTCGGGCAAGTACACCTTCTGGATTGCGGCCGACGATCAGGCTGAACTGTTCGTCTCCACGGACGAGAATCCGGCCAACAAGGTGCGCTTGGCCTCGGTCCCGTCTCCGACCGGTACCAACGATTGGGAGCGATTCCCTTCGCAGAAATCCGTCGAGGTCGACCTGAAGGCGGGCCGCTCCTATTACATTGAGGCCGTGGCCACCGAGGCCACCGGCAGCGATCACTTGGTGGTCCGATGGAGGCTGCCGGATGGGTCTTGGGACGGTGGCAACCCCAACTTGCCTATCCCGCAGCGCCGCCTGCTGCCCTTCGGAGTCGGAGGGACCGCGGTGGCCATCGGGACGGTGACCACCGAAAGCGTCAACGGACAGTCCTGGGGTATTCCTCCGCGATTCGTCACCTTGATGCAGAACAACGATCCGGGCTTGGCGGGTCTGCCGGTCACCTTGTCGGTGATCGCCATTGGTGCGGGTCCGTTCGGGGGCGACATGAAGGTGCTGCCGCCGGCGAATGTCTTTGACGAACGGTTGACGCTGCGCCTGTCGAGCGACTTCGGCGGTCAGCCCGAACGGTTCGACTTCGAGTGGTGGTACAAGCCGGACACCGCCGACTTCAAGAAGAGCCTCCTGCCGACGCTCAACGCAGACGGCACCGTGGCCAATGCCAATGGTTGGATCAAGTACACCCCTGGCTCTGGCATGGGCAAAAACATGATCACCCTGGGTGAGAATGGTGAATCGGGTCTCTTGGTCATGTCGGACAACTGGTTCATCGCCCGGTATCGCGGCTACAACGTGGGCAACAACCGCAATGTCTGGAGCCCGTGGATCGGCGATCCGTCGAGCCTTTCCACGCCCTTGCCGATGCTGGCTGAAGGTTGGGTTAAGCGGGTGGTCCGTGGGTTGAATCCGTTCGATGAACGGGCTTCGGATCTCAGCACGGCTTCGGCCTCGGCGCGGATCTCCATGCTCGAGCAGGCAGGGCGTCGCTATGAAGGCGATGTGGCCTTCAATCCGGATCCCAACGACTTGAACAAGATCGGCTTGATCGAGGCCTATGAAACGGTTCTGCGACGCGCACGCTCGCTGAGCACCGATGGATCGCCGCCGGTGAACTACGCTCCTGCCAACAATGCGCTGCTCTACATGGGAAGCCGCATCAGCGATCTCTACACGCTGCTGGGCAACGAGGCGATGGCGGACGCCGCGGACCCCACCATTGGGTTCACCACCAGCGATGGCTACGGCAGCGTGGCTTCATCGATCTTCGCCTTCCAAAACCAGCTCGATTCGCTGCTCGAGGAGGAGCTGAGTCTCTTGCGGGGCCGGGATGCCAGCTCGGCCGGGGTGCAGGGGGCTCCGATCTACAACCGCCTCTTCTGGAACTTCACTCAGGGTGAGGGCGAGGTGGCCTATGCACAGGTCTACAACCTCAAGGACAAGAATGCCGACGGTAAGATCGATGAGAAGGACGGCATGATCATGTACCCTCAGGGTCATGGCGATGCCTGGGGTCATTACCTGACGGCCACCAAGGCCTATTACAACCTCCTGCGGAATCCCAATTTCACCTGGGTTCCCCGCTCGGAGAACATGGTCCTGGCCGGTGTTCCGGTGAAGGTGGACTACTTGGATGAGCGCAAGTTCGCTTTGGCCGCAGCTGCCAAGGCCAAGGCGGGCGCCGACATCGTCAACCTCACCTACCGACTGAAGTATGTGGAGGAACCCTCGGGCCAATGGCAGGGCTATTCGGACACCGACGCCAGCCGCGCTTGGGGTGTCGATGAGTGGGGTATCCGGGCTGGCATGGGTGCCTATTTCGATTGGGTGATGGCCAACGCCATCCTCCCGTCCGAGGATCCGAATCCGGCGCATACCGGCATCGACAAGATCGATCGTACCACCGTCAAGGAGTTGACCGATCTTTCCGCCGCCTTCGGGTTGGTGGAACGCCAGATGGATCAGGCCGATCAAGGTCTCAACCCGCTGGGCTTGGCCCAGGGAGTTGTGCCCTTTGATATCGATCCTGCCTTCTTGGACGATGGTCAGGGGCAGTTCGAGCAAGTTCAGGAGCGCGCCAAGGACGCCCTGGACAATGCGATCTCCTCGTTCAATCACCTGAACAGCATGAATCAGGCGATTCGTGGATCCGGTGATGCAGCCCAGGATCTGGAGTACGATTTGGAGATGCAGGATCGGGATTACACCACCCAGTTGGTGGAAATCTTCGGGTATCCTTACGCGGGCGACATCGGCCCGGGCAAGACCTACCCCTCTGGATACGACGGACCGGACTTGCTCCATTACATGTACGTCAACACCCGAGAGATCGGGAACAACAATGCTCCGGCCGATCAGGCCTGGACGGGCTTGATGGCCAAGATGGATTCGGAGTTGAGCACCTGGGGCAATGTGCGTCTTCAGGACAAGACCCTGACCAAGACCACGGACGTCTTGGCAGGAAACGATTCCATGCCGGTCAACTATCCGTTCTCGGCCACCGGGTTCGCCTTCGAGGCACCCGCCTCATGGGGTCAACGACGGGCTCCGGGCAGCGTGCAGGAGGCCGTTTCAGACCTGGTGCAGGCGGAAACCCGCCTCAAGCAGGCGCTCAAGGAATACGACAAGCTCTTGAAGGACATCGATGAACAGCTTCGGGGCCTGGATGGGGAACTGGATCTGACCCAAGAGACCATCAACATCACTCAGGGAGCCAACAAGAAGAGGACGGACCTGATGATCTCGGCCCGCACGCTCAAGGGCGTCCAGGTTGCCCTCAATCGCGGTGCCGACCTCACGGACGATCTGGCTGAATCCATCGCCGAGGCCATTCCCAAGAACTTCATCGCCGGCGGTTTCGTCATCGGCGGTCTGGCTTGCGGTGGCGGTGTGGTGGTCGGAGGTGACATCGCCGCTCCGGCCCGTGGTGCGGTCAAGGGAGGTTTCAGTGCCGTGGCCAACACGGTATTCGGAATCGGTTACGATGTGGCCGAGATCGCCATCAACGGTCTGGAAGGTGCCATTGAAACGACCGACATGCAGAGCGGCTTGGATATTACCAAGGCTCAATTGAAATTCGAGCACCAGCAATCGCTCAAGGAGATCGCTTCCATGATGCGTGAGGAGGCTCCGATGCGTCTGGAGATCTACAACCAGAAGGAAGTCGTCCAGCAGGCGGCCGGCCGGGTGCAGAGCACCTTGGCGGGTGGCCAGCGGATCATCGAAGCGCGCACCGCCTGGCGGAAGCAATTCGCCGGACGGGCCACCGAACTGCGCTACAAGGACATGGCATTCCGGATCTTCCGCAACGACGCCGTCCGTCAGTACCGCGACCAGTTCGAGTTGGCCGCACGCTACGTCTACCTCGCGGCCACGGCCTACGATTACGAGTCCAACATGATCGGCTCGGAGGGCAACTCCGGTCGGGCTTTCTTGACGGACATCATTCGTCACCGTTCACCCGGCGTGGTCCAAGAGGGCTTGCCGATTGCGGGTATCCCAGGTCTGGCCGATCCGATGGCCCGCATGGGTGCCAACTACAAGGTCATGAAGACCCAGATGGGCTTCAACAATCCGCAGACCGAGACCGGCAAGTTCTCCGTCCGCAACGAGTTGTTCCGTCTTCGGGATGGGGCCGGCGATTCGACGACCCTGTGGCAGGCCAAACTCAAGGAGTCCTTGGTGGACGATCTTTGGAAGGTGCCTGAATTCCGCCGGTATTGCCGTCCGATGGCACCGGAGTCTGCTGGGGCGCAGCCGGGCATCGTGATTCGCTTCCCGACCACCGTGACCTTCGGCCTGAACTTCTTCGGATGGCCCTTGAGCGGCGGCGACAGCGCCTACGATCCCTCTCAGTATGCCACGCGTATCCGATCGGCGGGCATCTGGTTCGAAGGATACGACGGAGCCGGCATGTCGATGACGCCCCGGGTCTACCTGGTTCCGGTGGGTGCCGACGTGCTTCGTTCGCCCAATGGGTCCAATTTCGAGACCCGCTTGTGGCGTGTGGTGGATCAGAAGATCCCCTTGCCGTTCCCGATCCAGCAACGCCAGCTGCAGGATCCGAAATACAGTCCCATGTTGGATTCTCTGGGAGGATCCTTCGTGGAGATCCGCAAGTTCTCCTCGCTGCGTGCTTACCATGACAGCGGTGACTTCGACCCGTCCGAGGCGTCTTCGGACAGCCGCCTCGTGGGCCGCTCCGTTTGGAACACCCAGTGGATG
>CAMATE010000239.1 GCA_945861075.1 Akkermansia muciniphila | reverse complement strand
GGATGGGTGGCGATGCGTCCCTCGGTGGGCCCGCTGGCCGATGCGATTCCGGCGATTGAGGCCGCCTTGGCCCGCGATGGCCGGAAGGTGATGTGGTGCCGCCGCCGGTGGGATGAGCACTTGTGGCCCCAAGCCTCGGCCGGGTTCTTCGGGTTTTGGGAGAAGGCCCAGCGACGCCTGGCGACCCAGGCCGCCGCCCGTGCCCAGAGCCGGGACTCTCAGCAACCGGAGCTGTTATTCTAATGAACCCGACCCGACCCACCGGTTCGACCCACGCGGGGCCACCGACCGGTCGTCCCGCGCTGGGCCCAATTTTCGCGAGGCGCGCCGACTGGCAGGTGGTGTGGTTCAAGCGCGATCTGCGAATGGGCGACCACGCACCCTTGATGGAGGCCTTGCAGCAGGGTCCCGTTCTTGGGCTCTACCTGTATGAGCCCGAGCTGCTCGAGTCACCGGAGTGGGATGCGTCGCACTCCCGCTTCATCGCCGATGCGCTCCAGGAGTTGGAGTCGGAGTGGAGCCGGCGTGGAGGGTGTCTGCTGTTGCGGCGTGGCGAGGCCGTGGAGCAGCTCGAACGACTGCATCGCGAGACGGGTTTTCTCCGGCTTTGGTCGCATGAGGAGACGGGCAATCGTCGGACCTTCGACCGGGATCTCCGTGTCGCACGCTGGTGCCGTGAGCGCGGTATCGACTGGCAGGAGCGACGCCAGGACGGGGTCGTCCGGCGGTTGCGATCCCGCGACGGCTGGGCCCAACGCTGGGCCCAGAGCATGTCAGGCCGCATCGAGTCGTCCCCGGAGGTGCTCGGCTCCGGGCGTCCGAATGGCCTGATCTCTGACGGAGTTTTGGGTCCGGAGCAACTGGGCTTGGGTCCGGTGATTCCGATCGAACTCCAGCGCGGCGGCGAGACGGCGGCGCGGGAAGTGTTGGGGAGTTTCCTGGAGGAACGCGGCGTCGGCTACCGAGCGGAGATGTCGAGCCCCCTCACCGCCTGGACGGCGTGCTCGCGTCTCAGCGCCCACCTCGCCTGGGGCTGTGTCTCCATGCGCAGGGTGCACCAAGCGGCCGGGCACCGGCAGGAGGCCTTGCGGGCGATGCTCAGCGCTGGGGAGCCGTTGGATCGCCGCTGGTCTGGCGCCCTCACCAGCTTCCAGGCGCGCCTGCGGTGGCATTGCCACTTCATGCAGAAGCTCGAGGACGAGCCGCGCATCGAGTTCGAGAACTTCAACCCGGTCTATGACGGGTTGCGCGAGGCCTTCACTGAGTCCGAGGAAGGCCAGCTGCGCCTTGAGGCGTGGCGTCAGGGGCGCACGGGCTTCCCGATGGTCGATGCCTGCCTGAGGGCAGTTCGGGCCACGGGATGGCTCAACTTCCGCATGCGTGCCTTGGTGATGAGCGTGGCCTCCTACCACCTCTGGCTCCATTGGCGTCCGACGGCGATCCACCTGGCCCGGTGCTTTCTCGATTTCGAGCCGGGGATTCATTTTAGCCAGGCCCAGATGCAGAGCGGCACGACTGGCATCAACACCGTGCGCATTTATTCCCCGACACGTCAGGCCCTTGAGCAAGATCCGAAGGGCGTGTTCATTCGCCGCTGGGTGCCTGAACTGGCTGGCGTGCCCGACGTCTTTCTGGCCGAGCCGTGGCGCATGACGCATTCGCAGCAAGAGGCCGTCCGGTGCGTGATCGGTGTCGACTATCCCGCCCCGAGGGTCGACCCCCGTCGGGCGGTGCTGGAGGCCAAGGAGCGGATTGCCCGCGTGCGATCCAGCGTCGCTGCCCGTGAGGCGTCGCGTCGGGTGTACTTGCGCCACGGCAGCCGTAAGGGCCACGTCTTTCGCGGGGCCGATGCCGAGGCCCGGTACCGCGAGGGTCTGCTCAGCGGGGTGTCGGACCCCAGCCCGGAGCGGGATATGGGCCCGGTGCAGCAAGAGCTCTTCGCATAGCCTCCAAGAAATTTTAGGTTCAGGTTTGGGATCTAGGTTTTGGAGCCTGCGAAGATCTTCCCTGATGGAATACCGCTTGGCGCGCGGCGGTGGGATCCCCGTCGAACCGGGCGGGGTTGCGCTCACACTTCCCCGGTCCAGACTGGGATCGTGTCATTCAGCCTGTCGTCTCCGACAAGGAGTTCTTCGTCTGGTCCCGTCCCGCCTTCGAAGGTGCTCGTCGTCGGGGCGGGCATCGCAGGCCTGTTGGCCGCCGGCGAACTGCAGCGGGCCGGGCTCACCGTGAGGGTGATCGACAAGGGACGCGGCGTCGGAGGGCGCCTGGCCACCCGACGGATCGGTGACGCGATCTTCGACCATGGCGCCCCGTGTCTCGACCTTCAGGGTGGACGCTTGCCCGAGCGCTGGTGGCGGGAACGCCTCGGGCCAGCGCGGACCGAGTGGTGGCCCGCCACCGCAGACTCCGGTAGCGAGGTTCCCTGCCGCTGGCGGGGTGCTCCCACGATGGCGGCCGCGGCCAAGCACCTAGCCCAGGGTTTGGAAGTCTTCTCGGAGACGGCGCTCACCGCCCTGCGGACGGAGGGATCCCGATGGATCGCGTCCACGTCCAGCGGCACCGTGTTCCCGGCCGAGGCCGTGGTTCTCACTCTACCGGCCCCACAATCGCTCGCCTTGCTCGACGCGGGCGCCGTGGACCTGTCGCCCGATCTCCGAGGGCGCCTTGCCGCCATCGAATACCATCGATGCCTTGCGGTGATGGTTGTCTTGAACGAGCCCTCGTCGCGCATCCCTTTCCCGGGTGGTCTCGCTCCGACCTCGGGCCCGTTAGCGTGGGTCTCGGACAACCAGGCAAAAGGCATCTCGCCGGTGCCGGCGGTGACCCTTCACGCAACGGCCGCATTCAGCCTTGAGCATTGGGATCGAGACCGGACGGAGACCGGGCTTTTGCTCATCGAGGCCGCACGGGAATGGATCGGCCCGGGTATTCGAGAATTTCAGGTTCACGGATGGCGGTACAGCCGCCCTCGGATTTCCGACGAGTCTCCCTGCATGGTGGCGTGCCAACGACCACCCCTCGTCCTGGCGGGTGACGCCTTCGGACCCGGTGGCATCGAGGGAGCCGCCCTCTCCGGACTGGCCGCGGCCCGAGCGATAGTTCAGACAACCTCAGGCTGACGGTGGGAAGACCCATAGAGCCGGACGCCCCACATTGCAGTGGACGGAGCGGCCGAGCAGGGTGAGTCCCGCGAGCGAATAGTAGAGTTGGGATCGGGCGAGGTCGCCCAAGACCGGTCTCCGAACGGGTGATCCGAGCGACTCGATCCGGCGGGCCGCCGAGGGAATCGGGTAGAAGATCGCCTCAACCCACGGCCGTGCGTTGCCGTCCTCACCAGTCATGGTGGGGAGTCTGCGAATCCACCCGGAGGGATCGAGATTCATTGAGGCCACGGCTCGGTCGGCTGCGAAGACTGAGGCCCGTCCCAAGCTCGGTAGCACCAGCAAACCCAGGAAGCTCCAGAGGGTCATCCAGCACGCCTGACCCAGCACGGCGGTGCCGGTGGGCAGGGATCCGAGGTCGAAGGCCAGCGCCCCCGCTTGGCAACCCGTCAGGTTCCAGAGCAGCAAGAGGATGACGGTGCGGAAGGGCAACCCGTTCTCTGCCTGCCATCGCCGGCGCGATAACTCCACCTGGAGTTCGGGCTTGGGAAGACTCTGGCACCAGGCTTCGGGCACAAGAATCCCAGCACGGGATCCAAATCCGACGAGCCCTCCGGTGAAGGAAGGATCGTCCACCCGGGTGGTAAGAAAGCTCTCACCCCGCTCGTTGGCCACCGGCTGTAAAGCGCCCCCGCTGATGGCGGCGTGGAGGAATCGTCGCGTCAGCGACAGCGCGATGGTCGAGGCGACCAACCCGGTGCAACACCCGCCGGTCCATTGCAGGCTCAGTGTCGCCACAACCCCGATGACCGCCACGACCAGGGTATGGACCATCGCGCCGCGGCCCCAGCTCTTGAGGAAGGCCCACGGGGTTGGGCGTGTCCCGGGCACCAGCACGCCGCCGCCGAGCGCGTCGAAGATTGCTTGGACCCCCAGGACTGCGGCGGCGATTCCGATCGTTTCGGCCCCGTTGATGGACCCTCGGCCCGAGCGAATGAGCGCCAGCCCGCAGACTGAGGCCATCACCCAAAATCCCACATTCACGATGCCCAGTGACAGGCGTTGCCGTGCCAATTTTGTTTGCTCCGGTGTCATGGGGTTTTCTCTCAAGGTTCGGATCGGGAAAGCGCGGGCAGTCTGGCCAGCAACAACTCCCCACAGAGTGTCATCGCTCCTGTGATTTCTAAAAACTTCCATGAACCGGACATATTTCAAACATTCCCTGAACGCCTCGAGATGCAAACCGCCTCCCCGCTGACCTGTGGTATCGGGCGGTTGAAATTGCAAAGCGCCGCCGAATGTCAGCCCACAAATCCGAGCGAGTGCCCAAAGGGCATGAGACAGACGGAACCTCCGAGTCCCCTATTGCAGAACTCTCTCTCAAGACTTGTTGCCGGACTCCCAAATCTTGCGCCGAGGATGGACAAACCAACGCAGGGCAACAACGATGACCCCAATCTCCCAACTGTCCCCTGTCCCCCGGTCATTGGCATGAACGCGAACTCGCAACAGGCTGACCAACGCTCCGTTGGTTCATCCAGTTCCCTGAGCTGGACCAGTGCTGATTGGGTCCCCCGAAACAAGCCTTTCTGTCGTCGCTTTCGCGCGTTGTTTGCCGCCGCGCTTCTCTTGGCGACCCGCCTGGGTTTCGTGGAGGAGGTTCGTGCCGCAGATCCGTTTGACGCCTTCCTTGAGAACCACTGCATTCGCTGTCATGGCCCAGAGAAGGAGAAGGGGGACTTGCGGATCGACCGGCTCTCTCGTGATTTTAAACTCGGCGCAGACACGCACCACTGGGCTGAGATGATGGAGCAGGTCAATTCGGGTGAGATGCCGCCGAAGAAGGAAAAACGGCCGACGCAGGAAGAGATCGCGGTGTTCGTGACGGGTTTGGATTCGCGGATCAAGGAGGGCCGTGCGGCGCGGATGGCGGCGCGACCGGCGGTGGCGCATTATCGGCTGAGCCGAAAGGAGTATCAAAACACCGTCTATGATTTGCTCGGCGTGCGATATGATCCGGCGAAGCCCGGCGAGCTGAACGAAGACACACTCTGGCATGGGTTTGAACGCATTGGATCGGAGCTGTCGTTGTCGCCATCGCATGTCGACCGCTATTACCGCGCTGCGGAACTGGTCCTCGATCGCGCGTTTCCGACGGTGTCTGGCGAGGTTCGCAAAGCTCGCAAGGACGCCGCCGAATTGCGTTATGGAGGGGGAAAAGAACAGCGGGCGGTGTTGGAGCGTTTCGGCATCCAACGGCCGCTGCGTTATCTCCTCTTTCCCGGGCAGGTCCAAACCGCCCTCTCGCCGAACTGGTTCGGTAAGACCGGTCCGGAGCACAGTGGT
>CAMATE010000238.1 GCA_945861075.1 Akkermansia muciniphila | reverse complement strand
GGATAAGTACGGTCGAGTTCAACGATATCCACGTAGTCACGCGTGACGGACCGGGCGGCAAGCGCCAGCGCCTTGTTCGTCGCCATGTCAAAGAGATGCAGCCGCCAGCCCAACACAGGATCAGGCTCGATGGGAAAGAATCGGAAGGCGCAATCCGCCGCCCAGTCGATCTCGAGCTGCTCCTCCTCGTGAATCAGCTTCGCTTTGCGAAAACTGGCCGGGTTCTTCCAGTCGCCCCCGGTCTGATGAACTTCGTAGCCGGCCGACTGCAAGGAGTGGACATCGAGACAGCTAGCGCGCGCCACCTCGGCTTCCGCTTCGTGGAAGATGTCGAAGTCGTGGCTATAACGCGGAGAATCTTCTCCTGCATTCAGAACCAAACCGCCTGCAAAGTGACTCTCCTCGCTCCGATTGGCAGCCAAGATCCGCAGGACCTGCTTCTGGAGGACGGTCAAAGGCATGCATTGAGTTCCTGGGCCCGCTGCCATGCTTTGTGGTCGCCCTTGCGGAGATTCAGCACGATCTCCCGCACATCCGCTTCGGTCCGAGGAACGAACTCCGGGTTCCACCACCAGAAGCAACTGTGGAAATCCCTCACGGCACGCCGGGCCATGTCCACCACCTCAGGGGAGATGTTTCGACGATCTGTCACCGTTGCGGTGGACTCAATGCTCACGAGCCAAAGCTAGCCCGCTCGAACCTACGGCTCAAGCATCCCAACAGCACGGTGGCACCCATCTCTGGTGCAGGCACACCCACCAACACTCAAGCTCCCGCACGGCACATGCGGAGATTCGAGCTTCGAACCGCCTTCAATTCCACGCCCAGATCGACCTCCACCCACACCAACCTCTCAACTCCCCCGAGCTTCCCTGCGAGCGAAGGACCCATCCCACCGCCGCCCATTCAGCAGCGGGAACGGTCCGGAGCAAGCATTGGAAGCGATCATCCCACTCCCGGCGCGTCAGCGCTAAAGCTCCTCCTTCCCCGAGCTTCCCTGCGAGCGCAGGATCGTTCCCGCTGCCCCACCTTACTTCCCTCCCGCCGTGCGGGTGAAGGCGCGGATGTTTTGGACCTTGGCCTGCTTGGCGAAGTCCATGACTTTGACCACGTCGCCCCAGTTGGCGTTTTCATCGGCGCGGAGCACCACCTTGACCTTGGGGTCGGCGGCTACGGCGTCCTTCAACTCATTGAGCAATTTGTCGGAAGTGACCGCACGCGGGCCGATGTAGAATTGCGGCGCAGCGGCGGCAATCGTCACCACCATGGGCGGTTTTTCTGGACTGGCCCCGGCCTTCGGTGCTTCACGGGTCTCTGGCAAGGTCAGGGCTACCGAGGGGGTGTTCCTGAACCGCGTGGTCACCATCAGGAAAACCAACAGCACCACCAAAACATCAATCAACGAGATGATGACAATGGCTGGAGCGGCTTTGCGGCGTCGGGTCAGGAACTTCATGAACGAGACCCTTCGGTAGCCACTCCACCCGACCCTCCCTCCCGCAGGTAATGACGCCGCATCAAGGCATCGCAAACACTCTCCAACTCAAGCCCCAGCAGTTCGACGCGCTTATTGAAGAGGCTCCAGGCGGCCAACGTGGGCATGGCCACCAGCAGTCCAAGCACGGTCTTGTAGAGGGCCACCGACATGCCCTTGGCGATGAAGGCGTTGTCGGCCTGCAAGTTGGAACCAAAGTCTCCCAGCAGCGGAATGATGCCGTAAATGGTTCCGACCAACCCGAGGAGCGGCGCGATGCCCACGATGATCTCCAAGATCACCAAGCCGCGCTCAAGACCGGCAATCTCCTGACGGGCACGCACTTCGAGGGCCGCCACGTTCTCGGATTTGGGCCACGGCAAATGATCCAGCACCGAAAGAATCAGACGGGCCATCGGCGAAGGCTGAGCCTGGCAAGCCCCCCGCAGTCGGGCCACGTCGCCATCGGCCAAGGCTTCCATCAAGGAGCGCGGCAAGATGCGGTCACGCCGCATCGACCAGGCACGCTCCAGCACGACGGTCAACGCCGTCACCGAAAGTCCAAGCAGAAGCCACACAAACGGGCCGCCATCCAACAATGATCGCATGAGTTTCTTGAGGGTATTGCCCCGAGACCGGGGCGTCGAAGTCAGTAATAGTGAAAGGTGAAGGTGATCTCGCGGGGATCCAACGCCTGAGCCTTCAGGACACTGGGCCATCGACCGAACGGTGCAGCCCCCATGACCGCCGCCTCACAAGTGAAGCTGAGCGTCTCGCCCACGGTGGTTTCGGCCGTGGTCATCTGCGAAACAGATCCGTCCCCATGAAGCCGGAATTTGAGCACCACCTTGCCGGTGCGCTCCAAACCATAGTGCCGTTCCTCCAGCAACGCCCACCAACGCTCTTGCACAGCGGCAATCATCCGCAGGTCGTACTCGCCGAAAGGCGTGCTCTTGACATCGAAAGACGGCGAGATGCTGAACCGACTGGATCCGCCCGCCTGCAGCATCTTTTCGCCGCGGACAATCCCCTTTTGCTCCATGGCCTGCGCCAAACGCTTGATGGGCTTGCGCCTCGGTGCCCCGGCTTCCTGAGGCTCGACCGATTTCCTCTCCTCTTGCGGGCGATCGACAACGGCTTTCGGATCCACCTTAGCCAATTGAGTCTCGCCCGGATCCTTGACGCCTCCCAACGGCTGAGGGGTTTGCGCTTCTTTTTTCTGCTGAGTCACCGCCGTCTCCGGCGTAGCGGAAACCTCTTCCTCCTTCGGCTGAGACTGAGGCTGCGCCGGTGACGGTTTAGCCGTATCGAAGGTCTTGGGCATCGTTTTCTGAACACCGGTGATCTCCGGATCCTTCAAAGCCTTTTGGGAGGGAACCGGTTGGCCGGACACAGCATTGGCCGCGGAATAGAATTTGGCGTCTTTCGGCGGATCTTTCACCGCGAGAGCGGGATCCACCTCGATGAAGCTCAAGGGCACTTCTTCCCACGCGGGATCCTTCGTGGAATCGATGGGTTTCAAGGCCATCGGAGCCACCGGTTGAACCAGGTTTTTCACCCAGTCCGGGGCTTGTTCCGGAGCCCTGCGAACCCAAACCCCTGCAGCCGTCCAAAGCAGCAAGATTAGAAGATGAACCAACACGGCCACCACCGCCGCCCAAGCCAGCGGGCGGAGGTCCGGCCGTCGCCAGGTTGCTGTGCCTGCCAAGTCCATCATCGCGCTGCGCGAAAACTGGCGCACGCACGCCTCAGGGGCAACGGGAAGTTCCGAAAGTCCCGGCATTGAGGGGCCGCCCTCGCCGGATCAAGCACCCCAAGGGCAGCGCCCACGACCTTGAACCAACACTCGGAAACCTCGGCCGAAATGCTCAGGGTGGGTCAGAGTTTGAAAAGCGCGCACACGAGGCGTGTTCCATTCCGGAAAGCCACCTGGATTCCGCTGGGTCGACTCGAGGATCCTCATGAGGAACCGCGATTGCCGTTCCCGATGCCAAGTCACCAAACCCTGGCGCAATCCCGCCTCAGCTATGGCGCTGAAATCGACATGGGCCGTCAAATCCACCTCACCGGGCGACGACAAGAGGTCGTCGGATACTCGGTGCTGACGGTAGGCCCGCAGCGTTCCCGCCGATCGTCCGGGCGTCAGAAACTCCTCAGCCTCCAGCCCATAATCGAAGGTGATCAAACATCCCTCGCGCAAGGCCATCGCCGCCTGCTCCCACCAGGCCACCGCGGCCGGACTGCGCTCGCGGACAAACCCCTCCGGCAGAACCGACTGAACCTCCTCCGGCAATTCCCACTCCACCGGCGCCGGCGTCGGCAGTGCCGTCCAGTCGAACCCTTGGCCCGTCCAGCCTACCCCCTGCTCCACCCACCGGCGCTGCGAAGTGCGCCACCGCCACCGTTCCACCGGAAATGCATCCAGAAGTTCGTTGGAAACGATGACCCCGCGAACCTCGGTCGGCAGCGTTTCGCTCCAGACGACGCGGTCTCCGAATCGGGCCAGTCGCTCCCGCTGCCATGTCTGCCGTGTGGCGCTGGGCTCAACAATCCGGTACCGGAAACGCTCTCGGTTCAGGTCCGATCCCTGCGTCAACGCGCTCAGGATATCCTCCGCCCATCGGCCGTCATGGGCTCCAGCTTCGACGATCTCCAGCGGACCTGAAGCCAGGGTCTCTAGCGCACCCACCTCCTTCTCAATCCAGTGGGCGATCAATTCACCAAAGAGCGATCCCACTGAAACGCTGGTCGCAAAATCCCCACCGCGACCTACGACCCGCGGCGTTTGTTCGTAATAGCCAACCTTCGGTTCGTAGAGGGCCATGGCCATGTACTGCGCGAAAGAAATGGTTCCTCCCGCGGCCGTGATCGCCGTCCGAATCCGTTCCTCCAAGACCTGAGAAGCCTCCGGAGCCATGGCACTCATGCTCGGGCCGGCTCCAAATTCACGCTCCACAGCCGTTTTCCGTCGCGGTTGAAATGGCTCACGGTCGCCACCCGCGTCTCCGGGGCGATGCGGACCGATCCAAAGAATTGTTCAGTGCTCCACGGCCCCGAGACGGCTTGTCCGGGTTGGCGCGATGAAAACCGGACTTGCGGTCCAAAGGTGTTGTCGAGAATTCCCGGCCCGAAAGTGCCCGCGTGAAGCGGGCCACTGACAAACTCCCAGAAGCCGTCGAATTCGGTGAACTGAGCCTGCGCCGGATCGTAAAAATGGGAGGCGCAATAATGCACGTCGGCCGTCAACCAAACGACATTGCGCACCCGGTGGTCCCGCAAATGACGCAGCAACGACGCCACCTCCAATTCGCGCCCCAGAGGAATGCCGTCCCCATTGGCCCCGTTTTCGAAGGCGTCGGCGCCATCCCGAACGAGCAATCCCAGCGGCATGTCCGAACAGACAAACTTCCAGGTGGCCGTGCTGGCCGCGATGGATTCCTTCAACCACTCCAACTGGGTACGGCCCAGATAATCGGTCTCCGGCCCGGAGATGGGCTGGCGATTCGCGCTGTTGGGGCCCCGGTAAGAACGCAAGTCCAGGAAGAACAACTCGCAGAGAGGGCCACGTCGGATGCGTCGATGAATTTGCCGTTCCGGATGGTTTCGAATCGGCAGGTACTCGAAGAAGGCCTGTCGCGATCGGGCCGCGAGCAAGTTCACATCGCGCACCCGATAGCCCGCAGAAACGGGCAGCAACTCACCGGGATACCAATTGTTCAGCACCTCATGGTCATCCCACTGGGCAAACATCGGAACGCGGGCGTTGAAACGCCGGACATGGGCGTCCAACAAGTTGTAGCGGTAATTGCCACGAAACTCGCCCAAAGTCTCGGCCACCTTCGACTTTTCTTCGGTAACCCGATTCTTCCAGAGGGTTCCATCCGGAAGCTGCATCTCGGTTGCCAGCGAATTGTCGGCATAAATCGCGTCTCCGCTGTGGACGAAGAACTGCGGATCCTGAGCCAACATGGCCTGATAGGTCCGCATACCACCGCGTCCCTCATCGATACCGTAACCCTGACCGCAGGTGTCTCCCGACCAGACAAAATGCACTTCTGAGCC
>CAMATE010000237.1 GCA_945861075.1 Akkermansia muciniphila | reverse complement strand
CACCGCTTCCTCCCGATCCTCGTGGCTGGGAATGGGAGCCAAGTTCTGGAGGTGCCCGTGAAACACCGCCCCCGCACGGCCGGAGTTTCCAAATACGGTGTGTGGAACCGCCTCGGACGCGGACTGTTCGACCTGGTGGGCATGGCTTGGTACCAACGCCGCCGCCTGCCCACCATCGACACCGAGCCGGCTCGACTCGCCTGAACGGGTCGTTCGACGCCGTCCCCTGCAAGGGCTCCACCTCAGCGCCCTGCCACCGACAACTCGAGGATTCGGCCTGAAGGGCCATACGAGTCACTGCTGTTGGTGGACCGGGAATATTCGGCGATGTAGAGCTTTCCTGGCGCGCCTTGGTGGATGTCGATGGGACGCCCTAGCCCCGACAGCACGGTGTGGAAATGCCCCTCGTAGCGACCTTCCGCATTCCGTCGCAAGGTCGCCCGGAGCACATCAAATCCCGAGTTGTCCTTGGGTGACCGGATGAAATTCCCGAACCGGGTGAGCAAGAACGTGCCCCGGTACCCTTCGGGAAATTCCTTCCCCAGAAACACGATGCCACCGGGCCCAGAATGCGGATCAAAGGTGAACATCGGGGACCCGGAGAATCCTCCATCGGGGCCCAGGTTGGCCACCGGCAGCGTGAAGGTCAGGCCAGCGGGTGGTTCTGGACTGGTCGGATACGCCTTCTTCGTCCAGTCGGCGAACCGGTACGGGAAACCGTAATGCTTGCCCTGTTCGATGTGGTTGAGTTCTTCCGGAGCGTCCGCATCCGGACCGTTCTCCGTGGCAAACATCTCCCCGGCATCGTTCCAACAAAAACCGTATGCGTTGCGAGTGCCGCGGGCGTACACCTCCAGAACGGGCGCATTGGAGTCGGACTTAATCCGCCAGAGGCAGCCCGTGATGGGCGTTTCACCTCCGCCATACCACTCCGAATCGGCTCCAGTGAGCCCACCATCGGTGCGGCCGCCATTGCCGGCATACAAATGACCGTCGGGACCAAAGGCGATGTGCTCCACAGCGTGGATATAAGCCGGGCTTCCCGGGTAGTTGGTCTGGAACCACGGCTTGAGCTCCGAGGGATCTCCGCCGGCGATGGCCGTGCTTCGGTAGATGGTGACGATGTTCTGGTAAGGCCGGGTTGCCTTGTTCTGCTGATTGGAGGCGATGTAGAGCCGCTTCTGCCGGTCGAGGGTCATTCCCAAGACGAAGAGCGGCCCGCCGATATCATCCGGACGGCGTTCCAAATAGCGGTTGGCTGGAAGGATTTGTTTCAGCGCCGCATTCGAAGGATCCAAGCGCCACACGTCACCCTGCTCGGTCAGCACATACAATTTCTGACCTCGACCCTCACTGGTGATGCGCACCGGACGGAATGGCAACCGGGCCACCTCCCGCAATCGGAAGCCCTCCGGTGCCTTGGGCAACGGCGGATATCGATTCGCCTGCTGAAGCGCTTCAAAGGTCGGATAAACCGTCGTCGCCCGCACTTTCTTGACCTGCTCGGAAGTGACCTCGGGGCCTGCATTGCCCCAGTTGCGCAAAACGTAATTCAAGACGCTGGCCACCTCCTCGTCTTGCAAGATGGCCGGCGGCATCACACCGGCATAACGACGCGCGTTGACCGTGATCTCGCCATTCAACCCCTCGCAAATGATCCGGATGGCGCGATCGATGTCGGCCAAGAGGTAGTCGGAACCCGCCAACGGCGGGAAGACTCCCGGGATCCCCTGCCCTCGCATCTGGTGACAGGCGAAACAGTTCTTCAGGTACAGGTCCCGACCTGGGGAGCCCTTGGCCTCCGAAGCGGCCGAGGACGACGCGTTCGTTTGCTCAGCCATTAGAGGCGCGGTCATCCAAGCCGAGCCAAAGAGGGCGCAAACACCCAATATCCGAAACCACCACGGCGTCCCGGAATTCTTCCAATTCAAGATCTTCATTCGATCACCCACCAATTCATGCCTTGCGACGGAACGTTCACCGTCATTTCCACCCGACCATCCCGTCCCACGGGCAGACGCTGTGCCGTACCACCGCGTTCCCGCAACCGAGCCGTGCGAGTCAAACCCGTGTAGTAGAGATTGGGTTTCAAAACCTTGCGCACCGGTTCATTCAAGGGATTGAACACCACCAGCAGACCCTTTTCTTTCAGGACAGGATTCACATGGAGCATCCAATCCAAATCCCGGGCATCGGCCCGCCGGCCGTGAATCAGATCGCTCTCCAGGATGTCCCGGTGCGCCTTGAACCAATCCACTTGGCCTTTGACCATGGTTCGGGTGGCCTCGTTGTCAAAGAGGCGCGGCCCGCGATAACAAGCCTGGACACCCAGAGCCAGATTGCTCTCGAGCATGCGCCGATAGTGGTCGAGGTGCTCCGACAAGGGCTCGATCGTCGCCGCGGCCCCTCCGCCCTGGTACTCGGTCAGTGGCACAAACATCCAACCCATGCTGGGGAGTTTTTCCCATGTACCGTCGTAAATGTTCTGTCGGGTGTGGATGACTTGCTGCTCCCGTGGCAGGGACCAGTTGACCTCGCGGTAACCCATGCCGGTCTTGGTGGAACCGGCCGTAAAATAGTGGTCGGGTACGTTCAGGTAGAAGCCCTGCCCCCGGCACCAGCGGTAGAAATCCCGAATCTCCACCCATTGATTCCAGCGGGAATCCTCCAAACCACGGTGCCCTGGATGGTTCGTCGATGCACACGGGTCGCCCGGATACGAGCCGTCGTGCTCCAACAACGTGAAACCACTCTGGCGATGGAACTCGTACAACCGACGGAAGTAATTCGTGCCCCACTGGCTTTGCAGGCAGGGTGAATTCCCGAACACCGGCTTGAGTCCTTGAGGCATGACCACGTCATTCCCACCCCCCACGCCGCGGGAGGCTAGCAGCGAATAGCTCCCGATCTCGACACCCCGACTTCGCGCATAGGCCGAGAAGGCCTGGGCTTTCCGCAAAGTTTCCGGGCGCTCGTTCTCCATGTCGAAGCCGCTGCCAAAACTGAGGATGAGCATCTCAAAGCCGGTCGCCGCGCACTGGTCAATGGCATTGGTGACCGTGGGCCCGTGCGAGGAGACCACGTGCATCATCAGCGGATTCTCGGTCACCCAGGGAGCCACCGTGCGCATCATCCGCCGCACGGCCAAGCCACAGCGCTCACGGTCTGTGCTGTCGTGCGGCAAAATCCAAGCCCGGTAGGTCTCGAAGGTCGTTCCCGGAGCCACCACCTGGTTGGGCCCCAAATCGGGCCCTACGTCCAGCAAGCACGGAGTCTTCTTCTCGTAATTCACCTGGGAGTGAAACTCCGGATCGGGCAACCAACGGTAAGAACGCCGATTGGCCCCTGCCGCGGTCATGCCACCAAAGGACATATCCGTCTCGACATGGAAGTTCGGTGGCATCAAGCCGACAGACAGTTCATCCACTTCGGAAACCCGTTCCACCGCTGCGAGCACTTCACTGGAGAACCGATTGAGCGTCAGCGCCGATGCGGTTCCGTTGCTCACCGTCATCCATTTCGAATAACAGGGAATGCCGTCATACAACTCGTAGTGCACGGAAATGCGGACCCCTCGGAGCGACGGCTCGGAGACCAACGACGCCGGCGCCTCAAAATCGAGCCTCAAGGCAACACCCCGCGGAGGCCACTGCGCTCCCGGCGCATGATGACGCACGCGTTTCCACGCCATGCGTTCCTGAGGCACCCCGACCTGATGGCCCACGTAGCGGAACGCCGCAGGCCGCGCTTTGAGTTGTCCCTCCCATTCGGGCCTCAAGAAGGCGTAGTTGGGCTGCCCCTCCAAGCCGCCGACCTCGAATCGCTTTCCGTTCAACTCCACCACCGCTTCGGGCTTCACCCCACGGATCAAAGATTCGCCGCTGACCTGGTTTTCCAAAGACACCGTGGCTGCATTGGGTTCAATGCGAATGACGCGCTTGAGCAAACCGTTTTCGAGAATCACCTCCGGGCGATCGGATCGCACGTGCACCCGAGCCCGATACGGCGACGGATCGATGAGCCAATCCGAGCCAGAGGCACCGGCCGTGGCCGTGATGTGAACCAGCAATCCAACGATTGCTCCAAGAACAGGATTCCAACGCATGGGAAAGGTGAGGTGGACCGCCATGAAACCGGGAACATTCATGGTTTTGCAGGAACCGAAACCGGAACCGGTGCATGAGCCACGAACTCCAACAAGTCGGCTACAGCCTGCGGCGACAATCCGGAAAGCAGCCCTTCCGGCATTAGCGACTGGCCTGAACTGCGCATGGACCGCACCGCGCGCCGCTCCAAATTCAATTCCTGGCCGCCGCCCAAGCGCAGAGTCACCTGCGTCGGGGTCTCCCGCGCGATCAATGCCGAGTAGGTTTCACCATCCATCGTTTCCACGGTGAAGGCGATGTACTGGGGTGCCACCTCGGCATGGGGTTGCGCTATGCTGGTGAGCAGTTTGGCCTTGCCGGCCGTGCGCACAGTCACCAAATCGGGACCCACCGCATGCCCGTCTGAACCGGCCCGATGGCAGGCTGCGCAGCGTTCCAAAAAGATTGCCCTCCCTCGAGTGGCTGAACCTTCCAACGACAACGCCGGTTGGAGTGCGACCACCAGATCAGCACTGGACGGTTCCTTGGGGAGCCACGTCAGCGCTGCCTTAGCCACAGCGGTAGTGGCGTGACCCTGAAGGGCTCGGGCCGTGGCGGCCGGAATCTCTGAGGGAGCCACTTCCCCGCGTTCCACCGCTGTCAGCAGCGCCAGGGCACGTTCTGGACGAGAAGACAGCAGAGCCACCACAGCGGTACGATCTTCGGCACCATAACCCTTCCATGGCTTGAGGAGTCGGCCGGCCACGCCCGGGTCATTGAATCGCCCCAAGGACTGGATGGCCGCAGCACGAACCCGGGGAGGAGACGCCGCCTCCAACCGTCGGCTCAATGGCTCAGCCACATCGGCATAGCGCCCCACCGCGAGCAATTCCACCGCACGAACCCTCTCCATCTCTGGCCCACCCTCATCGTCAGCGCGGACCCTGGCCGATCGGAACAACCGTTGCAGACGCTCGTCCGACTCCCAAGCCACGCCGGATTTGCCGGAACGGACCGACGCTTCCAGAAATGCTCGAACCATTCGCGGCGCCTGATCCAACCCATCGGTTCGGGCCATCTGATCCAAGAATAGCTCCCCATCCGAACGAATCCCCTGAGAACCCATCACCCTCGCCAATGCCTCCAGGAAATCGCCACTCCGAGGGCGTTGGGAAAACCCCGGAATCCGGGTCAACGCTTGGAACACCTCGCCCGCCCCACTGTTGAGCCCACTCAAGATCGCCGCCTGAACGAGCGATTGATCCCCATCGCGCAAGAGAATGCGAACGAGCGCCTGGTTTCGCTCCGAACCCGACGCGGCTCCCAAGGTGAAGGCCAGTTCCCAGCGGACTCGCGGCGACGGATCCGCATCCAGAGTCATGAGGGTTTTCAGCAAGCTCTGGGCGGCCGAATCTGAACGACCCACCCGAGGTTCCGCCAATTTCACGGCATGCCGTCGCACCCGTTCATCCGAATCAGCGAAAGCGGCTTG
>CAMATE010000236.1 GCA_945861075.1 Akkermansia muciniphila | reverse complement strand
GACGACGTCCTCCATGCTGGAGGTTTCTTCTTTCACGATGGTACCGGGATTGTCGTTGAGACTGGAACGGACTTCGAAGACGACGTTGAACTTCTTGGCGAACTCGACCGAGCGCAGCTGCATCACCTTGGATCCAGCGCCGGCCATTTCGAGCATCTCGTCGTAGGAGATCTCAGGAATCTTGCGCGCCGCAGGCACGAGCCTCGGGTCGGCGGTGTAGACGCCGTCGACATCCGTATAAATCTGGCAGAGGTCGGCCTTGAGCGCCGCGGCCAAGGCGATGGCCGATAGATCGGAACCCCCACGGCCCAGCGTGGTGATGTCGCCGTCGCGCGTGCGGCCTTGGAAACCGGCCACGATCACCACATTGCCTTCATCGAGGGCCTTGTGCACCTCGTCGGGAGTGATGTTCTGGATGCGGGCCTTGGTGTGCGTGCCATCGGTAACGATGCCCGCCTGGGCTCCGGTGAAGGAAACCGCCTTCTGGCCCTGGGCCTGAAGGGCGATGGCCGTCAGGGCGATGGTTTGCTGCTCACCCGTGGCCAGGAGCATGTCCATCTCGCGTTCGTCGGGCAGTGCCGTGATTTCCTTGGCCAGACCGATGAGCTTGTCGGTGACTCCACTCATGGCGGAGACCACGACAACCACTTGGTCGCCCTTCGCCCGGTACTGGGCGACGCGTCGAGCGACATTCTGGATTCGCTCGGTATTGCCGACGGAAGTTCCGCCGAATTTTTGCACAATCAGGGCCATGGCCGGATCAAAGAACGCTGTTTCTGGCGAAAACCAAGCTCACACACAAAGAAAAAATCCATCCGAAGATCCACATCGCCGGAGACTTGAGATGAATCCACCTCCTCGCCCGCTCTGGGACACGCGTCATTTGCGGCTCAAGACGGTCGAGTCTCGCTGGGGGGGAATCCTTCGCGGAGATCCAATTCCGGACACGGCCATCGTTGGAGAAAGGCCAACTGGGCCTCGCGATCCGGAATCTCCTCACGCCAAGCCTCCAACAAGAACCGCACCGGAAAGGACGGCTTCACGGCGAGGATTTCCACTGCGGCATCCCGGACGCGGAACTCCACCCGCCAAGCTCCGCACCCCATCTCGAGGTTGCCCACGGGAAGGCTTCGGATCCTTCGGGTACGATGCGGGCTAGGATCGCGCCCCAGGATGTCCACCACCCGCTGCTGGAAGTCCACTGACCACGCGGCTTTGAGCCACTGCACCTGCTCTTGCGCCAACACGCTCCGAGATACCGAGAATCGGGGCGGCTGGGATTGCAGCGCCTCGACGGCCTCGATCCAACCGGCACGGGATTCCGGAAACGCATCGTAGGCCGGAACGTAGGGCTTGATGTCCAACACCGGAGTTCCCTCCAGCAAGTCACAGGGGCCGAGCAGCAACCGCAGTCCTTCGATGCCCAGCAGGCGAGCGGGTGTCATCCCGATGGGATTGGGCCGATGCGGGGAACGCGTCGAGAAGACGCCCCGCCGCTGCGAGGGTCCCCGAGGCGGCAGCACCAAAGGCCGCCAGGATTCGGCGCGATGAAACCACCATATGAGCCAAATCCGCTCCATGCCGTCGAGATCCCGCAGCGCCTCACGGATGCCGGGCCCCGGGTTCAGCTCCAGCACATTAGTCTCCTCTGCCGTCTCGTCGGGCTGATGCAGCGTCTTGAAACGCACCCCCTTCCCGGATCGCAGGAAACCAATGGGTCGGATGGTCAGAGACGGGTCCAATGGCGCAAATCCTGAACCAGAAATGCAACCCGAGGCAACGGTACAGCGGAACGTTGGGCAACCCGCGATCAGGAATCGGCGATCAACGAGCCGCGAGGGCCTGGAACCGAGACCCGCCTCACCAAACCCCGAGGGTCTCGAGCACGGCGCGAGTCTTCGGGACTTCGTGAGTCCGCAACAGGTCGGTCTTTCCCAAGGCCGCTAAGACGGCGAAGAACGGTTCGGCCGAGCGCACCTCGTCCTCGAAACACTCGAAGGCGTGGGGCAAGGCATGGCAAGTGGGGAAGCCCAGCGAGCGCAGCCGGAAGGTGTTGAGGAACACCCGCATCTGGTGCCGGATACGCGTCTTCGAATCGCCCAGATTCTTGTAGTAAAAACCCAAACCCGGATCGATCCACAGGCGCGTCACCCCGTTCTTCAGGGCCACTTCGGTCTGACGCGCAAAATGTTCGTACAAATGCTCCGCCGGATCGCCCTCGAGGTTGAACTCGCCCACTTCGCGGACATTGGCTCCCTGCACGTGGCACAAGACCACCGCCGCATCGTGATCGGCCACCATGCGGAACAACTCGTCGCTGCGATCGTTGCCGGTGAGGTTCAGCACCTTGGCTCCCGCCTCCAAGCAGGCCTGGGTCACCGACGGATGATACGTCTCCACCGAGACGACATGTCCTTCACCGGCCAACGTCCGAACCACCGGCAGCAACTGAGAGGTCTGGGCGACGTCATCGACCCGGGCTGCATGGGACAGCGTGGACTCCGCTCCAATGTCCAGGATCGCCGCACCCTGCGCCGCCAACACCCGGCCGCGCCGGATGGCCGCCTCCGCCGTCAGCACCACGCTCTCGCGATACCACGAATCGGCCGACAAGTTGATGACCCCCATCAATTCGCTGCGGGCATTGCCATCGAAGCGCCGGCCCCCGAGGTCAAAGGCGGCCACACGGGATGGCAGGGCATCGGCATGGCGGGCGGCCAGTTCAGCGAGATCCTCGAGACGGAGCATGGGGGCAACGTGGGCGGACTCTGTGCGACGTCAACCTCGGTTCGAGCGGGACGTCGGCGAGGGTTTCTGACGGAGCACGCGGGTGAGGTATCGGCCCGTGTGGCTGCCGGGCGTGGCGGCCACGGTTTCGGGCGTGCCCTGGGCAATGATCTGGCCGCCGCCGGACCCGCCTTCCGGACCGAGATCGATGACCCAGTCGGCCGTCTTGATCACGTCGAGATTGTGTTCAATGACCACCAGTGTGTTGCCGCCATCGCGCAGCTTGAAGAGAACTTCCAGCAATTTGGCGATGTCCTGGAAGTGCAAACCCGTTGTCGGTTCATCGAGGAGATACAGCACGCGGCCGGTCTGACGTCGGGATAATTCGGCAGCCAATTTGAGTCGCTGAGCCTCGCCCCCAGAGAGCGTTGTGGCTGATTGACCCAGGCGCAAATAACCCAGGCCCACCTCGGCCAGTGTCAGACTGGGAGCGTGCAGTTTGGGCACTGCCCGGAAGAAGTTCACCGCCTCATCGACCGTCAGTTGAAGGATATCAGCGATGTTCAGGCCCTTGTAAGTGATCTCCAACGTCTCGCGATTGTAGCGCTTGCCCGCACACGCCTCGCAGGTGACATACACCGGCGGCAGGAAGTGCATCTCGATCTTGAGCACGCCATCGCCCTCGCACTTCTCGCAGCGCCCGCCTTTGACATTGAAGCTGAATCGTCCCGCGTCGTAGCCCCGCACCCGGGCCGTAGCCACCGAGGCGAAGAGGTCGCGGATCTCATTGAACATCCCGGTGTAGGTGGCCGGGTTGGACCTCGGGGTGCGACCAATAGCTGCCTGATCGATGACGATGCACTTCTCCAGCAGCTCCAAATTGCGAATCTCACGATGCGCCCCGGGGCGTTCTTTGGATCCGTACCACTGGCGGAAGACGGTGCGCCGAAGGATATCGTCGATGAGCGTGGACTTGCCGCTGCCGCTGACGCCGGTCACGCAAGTGAGCGTGCCCAGCGGAATCCGGGCGTCGACATTGCGCAGGTTGTTCTCGGTGGCCCCGATGATTTCGATCCACCCCTTGTCCTCGCGCGGATCCACCCGGTGACGCGGCACCGGAATGCACAAGTCACCCGACAAGTAGCGCCCAGTCACGGAACGAGCACTGGCCATGATCTCAGCCGGCGTCCCCTGGGCCACCAGTTCCCCGCCATGGATCCCGGCCCCGGGCCCTATGTCCAAGACGTGATCGGCCGCGCGAATGGTGTCTTCGTCATGCTCCACCACGATGACCGAATTGCCGGCATCCCGCAGGCGGCGAACCGTCTCTAGCAACCGGTCGTTGTCGCGCTGATGCAGCCCAATACTCGGCTCATCCAAAATATAGAGCACACCGACCAGTCCGGCCCCGATTTGGGTGGCCAGGCGAATGCGCTGAGCCTCACCACCGCTCAACGAGCCGCTCTCCCGGTCGAGGGTGAGGTATCCCAAGCCCACCTCGACCATGAATCCCAGGCGCTTGCGAATTTCGAGGATCACCTCGCCAGCAATGCGTCGCTGGAGATCGCTCAGGACAAAACCCCCAAGAAACACATGTGCCTCGGCAATGGAGAGCGAACAGAAATCGGCAATGCTCCGACCCGGAACCTTCGAACCCGCGAGAGCCTCGGATCCGAGCGTCACCGCCAACATCTCCGGTCGAAGCCGCCGACCGCGACAGGCATCGCAGGGATGCAGCGTCATGTAGGCCTTCAACCGGTTGCGGGTGAACTCGCTCTCGCTGTCCGCATAGAGGCGTTCCAAATTGGGCAGGACCCCTTCGAACGGCTTGCGTGTCTTCTTGGGCGCCCCTCCCGACATGAACCAGAAGTCCACCTCGTCGGTCCCGGAGCCATGCATGAGCGTCCGTCGGGCCTCCTCTGACAACTCCTTCCACGGCCGGTCCAAGGGCGCACCACAGTGCTGGGCGACGCCTTTGATGAGCCCCTTGTAGTAGCTCACCATCTTCTTGCCGCCCATGCGCCGGTACGGCTGCACGGCTCCGTCTTCCAGCGTCTTGGTTTCGTCCGGGACGATGAGCGAAGGATCGAAAACCATCTTCTGCCCCAACCCATGGCACACCGGGCAAGCGCCTTTGGGTGAATTGAAGGAGAAGTGCTGCGGGGTGGGCGTGTCGAACGAACGCCCCGTGGCCGGGGAATACATTCGCGTGGAATGCAGGGTCTCAGTCCACGGATCCGTCGGCCGGTCCGGGGCCTGGTGCAGCACCTTGAGGCGCCCTTCCCCCCAGCGCAGCGCCGTCTCCACCGAATCGGCCAGACGCACCCGGACGCCCTCGGCGATGACAATGCGGTCCACCACCACCTCGACCGTGTGCGTGGCCTTGGCATCGAGGCGAATGGGTTCCTTCGGATTGAGCTCCTGAATTTGACCATCGACGCGAACCCGGACAAATCCCTCGCGCTGCAATCGCTCCAGCACATCGCGGAATTCTCCCCGCTGATCTTCGACCACCGGGGCCAACACCATGAGCCGCGTTTTCGTGGGCAGGAGCGCGATGCGGTCGACGATTTCGGTAGCCGACTGGCAGGCCATGGGCGTGCCGGTCTCTGGATCATGGGGCTGACCGAGGTGCGCGTAGAGAAGCCGTAGGTAATCGTAAATCTCCGTGGTGGTCGCAATGGTCGAGCGCGGATTGGCCCCACTGGTGCGCTGCTCGATGGCGATGGCCGGAGACAACCCCTCGATGTGGTCGACCTCGGGCTTCTGCATCTGGTCGAGGAACTGCCGTGCGTAGGCCGAGAGGCTCTCCACGTACTTGCGTTGCCCCTCCGCAAACAGCGTGTCGAAGGCCAGCGA
>CAMATE010000235.1 GCA_945861075.1 Akkermansia muciniphila | reverse complement strand
CCCGCCAGCGGAACCAGCGCCACTGCGATACCCACCGCCCACCGCAACGATTGCCACATCATCCGTGCATGAAACCTGATCTCCCACCCGCAGGCCAAGCACATCCCGGCCGGACGATCACCGCTCGGCACCTTCCGATGGATTTTCGGGTCTCGCTCCCGACCGAATCGGACCGGTGACGCCGGGGACCCGTCTCGCCATTTAAAATTCGGGGCTCGGCTGGTCGATGGCCATCGAGAAGGCCCAACAGGATCCAGCCCAACTCTCTCAATCGAGGACCTCAACCCCCTCGACATCCTCTGCTGGATTTTCGGACGCGGTGACTACAGGTTCTGGCTCCACGCGATGCCCGCCCCCGAATCCAACCCGTCCGCCGCCGGTTCCCCCAAGAGCCCTCCCGCGAAAGAGAACCTGCTGCTGAACCTGGCCTGCAACGTCATCCTGCCGGGCCTCGTTCTTTCCAAGCTGAGCCAACCGGAGCGGCTCGGACCCCTCTGGGCCTTGGTGGCCGCGCTGGCCCTACCCCTGGGCTACGGTGTGTGGGACTGGATGAAGCGGCGCCATTGGAACTTGTTCTCCACCTTGGGCATCGCCGGCACGCTGGCCACGGGCGGCATGGCCCTCGGCAGCCACTTCGGGTGGTGGCAGGCCACGGCCTTATGGTTCGCCATCAAGGAAGCGGCCATTCCCCTGATCATCGGCCTGAGCATCCCGCTCACCCTGCGATCCGAGACCCCGCTGGTGAAAACCCTGCTCTACAACGACCAGTTGATGGACACGGCCAAGGTCGCCGAAGTGCTCCGCGAGCGAAGTGCCGAGGGGGCCTTTGAACGGTTGCTGCGCGATGCCTCGTGGCTGCTGTCGCTGTCCTTTCTCCTCAGCTCAATCCTCAATTTCTTTCTCGCGATCTGGCTCCTGAAGGCGGTTCCCAATTCGCCGGAATGGAATGAACAACTCGGCCGCATGAACTGGCTCAGTTGGCCGGTCATCGTCATCCCCAGCACGGGCATGATGATGTGGGCACTTTTCCGCCTGATGAACGGCATCCAGCGCCTCACCGGCTTGCCCCCAGAACAATTGTTCCGAGGGCAGCCACCGAAACCGAACTGATCCTGATGCAAAGGAATCTCTCCCTGCTCCCGATGATCAGCGGACTGGGATTCAGCCCTGCCCCGGCTCGCTGGCCGTGAACTCCAGATCGCCGGCCGCGTTGGCCGAGACGATCACCGTGTCGCGCGGTTTGAAGTCTCCCGCCAAGAGCCGTTGGGCCAGCGGATTGAGCATCAAGTCCTGGATCGCCCGCTTGAGTGGACGGGCTCCAAACTGCGGATCGTAGCCTTCCTCGGCGAGGCGCTTGCGGGCCAGATCATCGACCCGCAGGTGGATATGCTGTGCTGCCACCCGCCGGATCACCTGATCTAGCTGAATGTCCACGATGCGTCCCAAATGAGACTCGTCGAGGCTATGGAAGAGGATGGTGTCGTCCACGCGGTTCAGGAACTCCGGCCGGAAATGACGGCGCAATTCGCCCAACACCTTATCCTCCATGGTCTGGCGGGCCGCGGGCGTGTTCTTCGCGTCCAGGAAGTACTCCTGGATGATCGAGGAACCGATGTTGGAAGTCAGGATCACCACCGTGTTCTTGAAGTCCACAGTCCGTCCCTGGCCGTCGGTGAGTCGCCCGTCGTCCAGCACCTGCAGCAGCAAATTGAAGACGTCGTGGTGGGCCTTCTCAATTTCGTCGAAGAGCACCACCGAATAAGGCCGACGGCGCACTGCCTCGCTCAATTGCCCCCCTTCTTCGTAGCCGACGTATCCGGGAGGCGCGCCCACCAGTCGGGCCACGGCGTGCTTCTCCATGTATTCGGACATGTCGATGCGCACCATGGCCTGATCGTCGTCGAAGAGAAACTCGGCCAAGGCCCGTGCCAGCTCGGTCTTTCCGACGCCGGTGGGGCCGAGGAAGATGAACGACCCGATTGGACGACCCGGATCACCCAAGCCCGAACGAGCCCGCCGCACGGCATCGGCCACGGCCTTCACCGCTTCGGATTGCCCCACCACGCGGGCGGCCAAGCGCTCCTCCATACGCACCAACTTGGCGCGTTCGCCCTCCAACATCCGCTGCACCGGGATGCCCGTCCACGCAGCCACCACCTTGGCGATGTCCTCCTCGGTCACCTCCTGGCGGAGCAGCGCGGCGGGAGCCCCCTCCTTGGGCGACTGCTTTTCCACCGCTGACAACTTCTGCTCCAAGCCGGGAATACGCCCATACTGGATTTCCGCCGCCTTGTTGAGGTCGCCCTTGCGACGCGCCTGATCCAGCTCCTGACGGGCCTCCTCCAACTGGCTCTGGAGCAGGCTCACCGCATGAATGGCCGCCTTCTCATTCTGCCACTGGGCTGACAGCGCCCCGGACTTCTCCTTCAGGTTGGCCAATTCGGAATCGAGCTTCTGCAAACGCTCCTTACTGGCCTCGTCCTTCTCCTTGGCCAGCGACGTGCGCTCGATTTGGTACTGCAGGATCTGGCGATCCAATCGGTCCAGCTCGGTCGGCTTGGAATCGAGTTCCATCTTCAGCCGCGAGGCCGACTCGTCCACCAAATCCACCGCCTTGTCCGGCAGGAACCGATCGCTGATGTAGCGATGCGAAAGCGTCGCCGCGGCCACCAGCGCGCTGTCCTGAATGCGCACGCCATGATGGGTCTCATAGCGCTCCTTAAGGCCGCGCAAAATCGCGATGGTACTCTCCACCGAGGGCTCCGGCACTTGCACCGGCTGGAAACGCCGCTCCAGCGCAGGGTCCTTCTCGATGTGCTTGCGGTACTCGTCGAGCGTGGTCGCCCCGACACAGCGCAATTCGCCACGGGCCAACTGGGGCTTGAGCATATTGGCCGCGTCGGCAGCACCCTCGGAAGCACCGGCCCCCACGATGGTGTGCAACTCATCGATGAAGAGGATGATTCGACCCTCGGCCGCGGTGACTTCCTTGAGGAAGGCCTTGAGACGGTCCTCGAACTCGCCGCGATATTTCGCGCCAGCGATCATCGAGCCGATATCGAGCGCAATGACCCGACGGTTCTTGAGAGACTCGGGCACATCGCCATCCACGATCCGCTTGGCCAAGCCCTCAACGATGGCCGTCTTGCCCACGCCGGGTTCACCAATGAGCACCGGATTGTTCTTCGTGCGCCGCGTCAGCACTTGCATCACGCGCCGGATCTCGTCATCCCGGCCGATCACCGGGTCTATCTTGCCCTTGCGGGCCAAAGCCGTGAGATCCTTGCCGTACTTTTCCAAGGTCTGAAACTTTTCCTCCGGGTTCGCATCCGAGACCCGTTGGTTGCCCCGCACCGCGCTCAGCGCCTTGAGCACCGCATCGCGCTTGAGTCCCAACCGATCCGTGATGCGACGAAAGCTGTCGCCGCCCTTTTCCAGCAAACCCAGGAAGAGGTGTTCGGTGGAAACATACTCATCCTTGAGAGACTTGGCCTCGGCCAGCGCTGCCTTCAGAGCCGCTTGCAAATCCGTGGACGGATAAACATCGGCCCCACCTTGAACGGTGGGCCGGCGAACTAACTCCGCTTCCAGTTCCCGCACCAATCGACTCACCTCCACACCGGCTTTTTCCAACAACGGAGGAACGATACCGTCGGATTGAGTCACCAAAGCCAAAGCCAAATGCTCACTGTCGAAAGCCGCGTGGTAATGTTCTTGAGCCCCGGATTGGGCGGCCTGAATGGCTTCTTGAGCCTTTTGGGTCAGTTTATCGAGTGTCATTGATGCCCCACTGCATCGACCATGCCACACGGGGCAGACCCGCGGTCGAAAGAAAACAGGCCGGAATGGGGCTTCTGCTCCCATTCCGGCCTTGAAACCGTGACAAACCGCGTCATCCCGACCCAGTACACCGGGCAGGCTGACGCACGGCATCCATCATTTGGCAGGACCGTAGCCCGCGGCCGGGGAACCATCTTCTTGCAGCTTGCCCGTAGCCCACAGCGTGCCGCGGGTGATCAAGTCGAGATAGACCGGATCCGACATGGTGTGGTTATAATGCCCCATAGTCGTGCCGAACACCCGGGCCTTGCCGTACTGGTGCACCCAGACATTCGCCTCGCCCTTCTTGGTCTCGTGGCTGTAGCCCACGGCCAGCGGAGTCGCCTCCTTCTCCACCTTCTCAATGATGTAGAGCTCCTCCTTCGGCGTCTGCCACACCGCCGGGAACCCCTTCATCACCGGATGCTCGGGTTTCACATTCGTCATCGGATACGCGAAGTGCGACCCGTGCGAACGGCTCGTCACACCCACAAACCGGAACCACTCATTGGTCGGCGCGCGGTAGCAATGCATCGCGCAGTGAATCACGACGGCCGGCGTGCCGGCGCGGTGCGGTGCCACGATGCCCTCCAACCAGGCCGGGTCCTTCTCATCAGCATAGCACTCATTGTGCAGCACAATGTCGTAGCCGGATGCCCAGTCCGCCTTCTGGTAGGCGCTCACCTTGTGCTGGGTGCCATCGGCCCCTTTGTCCCGCACCAGCGTGAACTCCACATTGGCGCGCTGTGAAATCCCCTGCATCAGCGTCACCGCCTGAGCATCGTACTCATGGCAGCAACCGCCCGTGATCAGCAGCGCCCGGAGCGGCTTCGGACGGGTTCCAGCCTTGCGCTCATAGCGCGCCAGCATCACACCGCCGCCATCGCCCACCTTGAACTCCTTCGGCAAATCGGACGAATCCAACGCATAGCAGGCCCGCCATCCGGTCGGCGTCTTTTCCACGATGGCACGCACCCCGCGGCCCACATTCTGCCCCTCCTCTTCCGTCACCGTCATCACCGGAGGGGTCGTGTTGTAATCCATGGCCAGTTTACCCTTGGCCACCATCTGTCCACCCGCCTCCATCGAATACTTCCCGCCGGAAACGGTCACCACCAGTGCCTTGCGAGTGTCCTCCGGCAGAGGCCCCTGCTCTGTCTCCAACTCGGCCACGGTCCAAGAACCGTCAAAATCGATGGCGGGGGCTGCGGCTCGGAGCCACAAGGCGGAAAGCAACAAGAAGAGTCGAGACAAGGTCTTCATGGAAATCGCCGCCAAGGCTGAACCCGGAATCGCCGCCGGCCAAGCCACATCTGCATCGGGTTATACACCCACCCCGGCGCCAGCGGCATGAATCCCGCGGAGCCCCACCAACTTCTCCTCAGACATCCACCCCACCAAGGCGGCAGCGGGATCGGTCCGAAGCAAGCACTGGAAGCGATCCACAAAAACCCTGCGCGCAGCGCAAAAGCCAATCCTCCCCCAAAGCTTCCCTGCGAGCGCAGGACCGTTCCCGCGGAGCCCTTTATTGAGACTCGCATAATAGGGTGTCATTCAGGCCATAAAGTAGACTGCTTGTAGCAGGCCACGATTATCGATCTACGACGACGCATCCGACGGAGCGCTGCTGTCGCAGCGAAACTGAGCTCCCAGGCTTGAGTGGCGATCAGGTTGCCAATCTGGTGCTGCTTGAGATTGCCCCACATGTATTCCACCGGATTGAGCTCCGGCGCATAGGCAGGAAGCCGCTCCAGCAAGATGCGTCCGCCG
>CAMATE010000234.1 GCA_945861075.1 Akkermansia muciniphila | reverse complement strand
CGACCAGACCTATTTCGTCGGTGAACCCTTGCGAGTCACCATCGTCGCCCGCGACATCGAGGGGACCAACCGGTTCGCCTATTCGGCCATCGGAGTCAGTGGTGCGCTGGGGATCCCGAATCTGGATCCGTTGCCGATCGACCCGATCGCCGCACGCATCGATTGGACTCCGAATGAGGTGGCTCAACCGTTGGGCTCGTACTGGGTGACCCTCCGAGTTACCGAGATCACGGGTGACGGTGTGACGACTCCTTTCGCAACCAACGGACCGTCGAGCGAGGTTCGCTTTCGTCTCAGCCCGAATCCCGAGAACCGTGCGCCGGTGTGGTCGAACGCCGATCCGATCGTGCTGGTGGCTCGCGAGAACCAACCGCTCCGTTTCCCGGTCCTGCAGGTAAGGGATCCCAACGGAGGCATGGTTTTGGTATCGGTGCTGGGATCGCAGGCTTTCGATGGATTTCAGAACTTTCCTGCCAATGCGGCCGCCGCCGGATCCTATGCGATCGCCGATTGGACGCCGGGAGAAGACGCTGGTGACCGGACCGTGGTGTTGCAATTGGTGGCCGCAGATCGATTCAACCGAAACTTGGCGACCACCAACGTTGTCCAGATCCGGGTGGCCGAGGAGAATCGCGCGCCACGGTGGGATCTTGTTCCGCCGCAGTTCGGTCAAGCCGGTCAGTTGCTGGTCGCGCCCTTGGCCCGGTTTGTCCAAGACGATGACCAACTCTGGAATGGGAATCGACTCATCCCCGATTCATTCACCTTCCGATTGGCAGCCGGCAACCCTCAGGCCGGCAACCCGGCTGTCACTCCGGAAGGGGTTTTCACTTGGAGGTTGCCGGCTGGCACCGACTGCAGCGGCACGGTTTTCCGCGTGGAAGCCGTGGATCAATCCGGAGCCGTTTCAGTGGGTCAGGTCCGGGTGGTGGCACCCCAGCCCGAGGCACTGCTGCCGGTGGTTTCCCGCGGTGACAATGATGATAGGCGTGAAATTTGGGGAGGCTTGGCCGGTTGGAATCTCGCTCACGACCTCGACTGGCTGCCAAACCGTTTCATCGATGAACCTAATGTGAACACACGGTGCTTCGTGAAGGCGTACCGATCGTTGAGTTGGTTGGGGGCCCGATCCGATGTGGTTGCGATCGCGGGTGAGAGACCTCGTGGAGCGGTTCAATTCACCAACTTGTATGCCTTGCCTCGGACGGCGGCGCTCATGGCAGGGCGGCCCCAGGGTACAGCCTTGTGGCTTCGATTCGGCGAATACTACCTGCCTCAAGATGAGCGCGGCGTAGACTGGGATTATAATGAGGTCACCCATCGGGAGTGGCGGATTTACCGGCCGCGGACCGACCGCGACTACGCATCGATCTGGTTGAGTGATGCCGCGGGTGCCATGTTCCGCCTGGCACGCACTCCCCAAGCGATGCCCGAGATGCAGATGGAAGTGGATTGGGGTGTCCTCGAACGGTTGGCCGACGACCGGATCACCGCTTCCTCAGGACCTTCGTCCATGGAGGAGTCCTTCGAGGCTCCCTTGAATGCCGGCCCCAATGCTCTGGCCTTCGCCCAGCTGGTTGCCACGACGCTCGCAGATGAATTGGCAGGAAAGGCCCTGAAGTTCAGGATGGACCAGGTGGTCATCGCCAATCCGGCAGACCTGCAACAAGCCGGCATTGATGGGAGTTTCATCGAACCTGAGGGCCGGCAGTTTTGCAATGGCGGTTGGACCGCCGTTCCGATCGGCCTGTTCCGGGCCGTCGGAGCGATTGAAATCGCCTCGTGTGATGGCTTGAGCCAGACCAATCGGCCTCCGGATTTGGACCCCATCGGCCAGCTGCTCGCCGCCCCCGAAGAAGTGCTGACCTACGCGTTGCACGCCACCGACCCGGATCGCCCCCGGCAAGCCCTGGTCTTCAGTCTTGACCCGCTGTCATTGCAGCGCGGGCTCCGCGTGGACCCATCCACCGGGTGGATCTCGTGGACGGTTCCCCGTGGGATGGGTTGCACAAATTTCGCCGGTTCTGCGCGGGTCACCGATCCGTTTGGAGAGTCCGACGAAGAGCCCTTCACGGTGGTGGTTCAACCGATTCGGGAATCCGCTCCTTGGTTGGGTTTGAAGGAAGATCGGGAGGGTTTCCTTATGATAGATCGTGCGGGAGGGCATGTTCTCGATTGGTTGCCCGTGCAGCCGGGTCAACTCCCCCTCACTGCAGCCCGGAGTTGGGTGTCCGGGGATTCGGTTCCGGCCTTGGTGGCGCCGTTTGGTGCGAATCTCGCTGCACCCACGCGCGGTGCCCATCTGGGCGCGGTTTCTCCCACGACATTGCCACGCACACAGGCCGCCTTGCGGGCGGCCGGTCTTGCAAACTCGGCCCTTGGATTCCGCTTTTCGTGGTCCTTGGGAGAAGATTTGCCGGGGCAAGACTGGGTCTATCGCAGCGCCTCCACCAACGAGTGGCGTCGATACTCCGGGCCTGTGGAGATCTTGATCGAGAACCGGGTCCTCTTCGCCCTCCCGCGAGTGGATCTGGATGTCACCATTGACTACGCGGGCTTGGCCAACCCAGAGGATGACCTGATCTCGGGTCGCACGGGCGAGTTGCTCATTCCCAACCCGCTCCCGAACCTCGCGCCCACAGATCTCGCTGTGGCTCAGGCATTCCTGGCTGATCTGGCAGGGACTTCGCCCCGCCTCGTTGTTGAATCCGTGAGTCCGGTCCAGACGGTCAATCTCATCGACAAGGGTTTCCCGGTGACTTGGTGCGATTTCCGCGGGCGCCTCGAACTGCTTTCCTGTCTGCCGCCTTATCAAGCGCTGAGCCTTCGTCAACAGCCCACCACGCTCGTGTCCGAGGGTTCGGAGGCTGTCTTGGATTTGATCGCCGAACCCAACATCGCTGGGCTGCGCTACGCCTTGATCGACCCGCCCAACCATCGGATGCGCATCTCGGACGATGGCCGGTTCACTTTCCAGACCGATGAGGGGGATGGCGGGCGCTCCTTCAGTATCCGCGCCTCGGTCACCGACGGAATTTCAACCGCTGAGACGTCGTTTACTATTTTTGTCTTGGAGGTGAATCAGCCGCCTCGATTGTCGGCCATCGGTGACCAGTACAGCAGTCCGGGTTCTCTCTTCCGGTTGCAGTTGGTGGGCTCGGACTCGGACCTGCCCGCCCAGCGGTTGGCCTATCGGTTGGTTCGCGGTCCGGTGGGCATGCAGGTGGATCCGGCGACGGGGGCGCTGGTTTGGCGACCTGGAGCGGCGCTGGGGGTGGGATACTCCAGCCCGGTCGAAGTGGCTGTGAGCGATGGAACGACCGAGACCACGGCGTCGTTCCGGATCTCACTGCTGGGAGTCGCGGTTGCGAGACTGCAGTTCAGGGCGTTTGATGGTGTCTTGTCGGGATCCAGGGTCTGGTGGGACGCCAATCTGAATGGTCGATATGACGTGGGCGAACCCTCCGGGATCACGTCTCGAGACGGTGGCGCGATTCTCGAGGTGCCGCTTTCGGTCAATGATCGCAATGGCAATGGATTCCTTGATGGAATCGATGGCCGCCTGATGCTCACCGGGGGCATTGATGTTGCCACGGGGATGCCCTTCACGGGGCGATTGGCGGCACCCGTCGACGCGGCGGTCATCAGTCCATTGACGACGCTGCTGGACACGTTGGTACGCAAGACGTCCCGGAACGAATCCGATATTCAGAGTGAGATCCGGGCGGTTTTCCAATTGCCCGCCGATTTGGACATCCATCTCTTCGACCCGTGGAAGCCGGGGATGGAAGCGAACACCCATGCACTGTCGGTGCACGCGGCCAATGCCGTGCTGGCCGACACGAGCAGTCTTTTGGGACAATTTTTCGCGGCGGCCAATCCAACCTTGGGATCAAGTCCATCACAAATCACCGACGCCATCGAATCAGCCTGGGCAGAGTTGGTGCTCCAGAAGCCTGAAGGTTTGCCGGGTGTCCGGAGCTGGGTCCAAGGGGTGATGGGTCGTACGGCATCTGCTCTGGGCACTTCGATTGACAGCGCGCTGGCCGATTCCATTTCGCGGGTGATGGGTTCCCAGAACGAATCCAAACGGAAAGCCATCATCGGCGGTGATCTGATTTCGCTGTTGGGAATGCAAACCACTTCGCTTGGGGAGACGGCACAGGCGTTGAAGTGGGTCGCCGCGGCCCAGTGGAATGGAGAGGATTTGTTGTTGGCCAACCAGGGTTGGGAGGATCGCGCGCGGCAACTCCTGACCAGTGTCGATCCGTATGCCACCAATGCCTCGCCCGGTGAATTCACTCTTTCCGCCAATGTTGCTGTGGTCCGCGAAGATGGCATCCCAGTCCAAGATTTGAGCGTGGTCCGCTCCGGGGGAAGTGTGGGATCAGCCACAATCACGCTCTCTTTGACCGATTCGGTGGGGCGTCTGAAGACCAATCGGATGGTGTTGGAATTCCAGGATGGCGAACGGCAGAAATCGGTGGATTGGAGACAAGTGCTGGTGGATGACAGCCAGGCCGCCGCCCATCGGACACTTTCAGTCACGTTGACATCGGCGGTTTCTTCGCCGGCCGGCGCCGTGATCGGGTCGCTGCGGACGGCGACGGTTTCTGTCTTGGACGACGAAACGGCAGGTGCCGTGTCGTTCGTGGGCCCGACACACACCTACGACCTCGCTTCATCGACGTCTTCAGGGCCAGAGATCGTCCGGACCGGTGGGGTGTCCGGGCGTTTGCTCGTGCGGGTGGAGTATTCGTCTGGAAACACGGCCGCTGCCGGTCCTTTGCCGGAACCGGTAACGCTGGAGTTCCTGCCGGGAGTCAGTCGGAGGATTGTCCCCATTCCCGCACTCACTGCATCGGCCAACGGGATGCAGCCGGTGGTGGTGCTGAAATTGTCATTGGCTGCTGGGTCGGCTCAAGGCGCGGTCGTGGGCGGCACACCGGAGACGCGTGTCGAATACCAGTCGGCACCGATCTCCACCGTACCCGTGCAGATCCGCAAGTTCGAGAGCCTCTCCGCCAACGCATTTCGGCTCAGTGTTTCGGGGCCTCCGGGTGGAAAGCATGTGGTTGAGACCTCTGCCGACCTGATCACCTGGAAGACTTTGACCACGGCGAACACGGTGGTGACGCAGGGTGAGCCCGTCGTCACGGTGGATGTTCCAGCCGATGCCGCTTCCATGAGGAACTTCTTCCGCCTCCGGACACTGGTCGGACAGTGACCGGGTGGGGATGCGGTTTCGGGAACGGAGTTTGTCTCTCATCGGTGTTCGGCAGATGATCCGCCCATGCGGATCATCTGGCATGTGCTGGCGGTGGTGAATGCGGCGGTGTGGTTTGGGGCCGGGTTGTTCCTGACCGTTGTGGTGGGCCCGAACTTTTTCTCGCCGGTGGTGACGGATTTGGTCGGGCGGCAAAATGCAGGGCTCATTGCTCAGTCGGTGCTGGCCAAGTATTTCGTGCTGCAAGGGGTCTGCGCCTTGGTGGCGTTGGGACTGCAACTGCGTCCCGATGCAGATTCGGCGCGGGCGCGACGTTCGCGCTGGGGATTGGCCGTGGTGTTGGCGCTCGTCTGTGTGGGCGGGTTTTGGCTGCAGCCCAAAT